>JACUUY010000044.1 GCA_014859085.1 Caldifarciminota bacterium | reverse complement strand
CCATAAAACTTGAGCATTCTCAGGTGCTCAAATTCATTTGGCAACCAACCCCTAATTTCTAAATCCTAAACAATATCAAAATACAAAATACCAAACACAAGACTGTTTCGATATTTGAATTTGGAGTTTTGGATTTGTTTAGGGTTTAGGGTTTAGAATTTAGAGTTTGGTTCTTGTTGCTGTGCAACAAGAACCTTTTGTGCTCTCGTGAGATAAGCCGTATGCGTTATGCCTCTTTCGCGCGGCCTCACACCCTGCGGCCTCACAAGTATCTCACGTTCGATGATCTCTTTCGCCTGAATGCGCTTGAAATCATGTGCTTCAAGTTCATCGACCGTCCTTTTGACCTGCTCAACATTCGGGCTCCAGCTGACCACGTGGTGTCCGCCTTTCAACGCCTCGAAAGCCCGCGGGACAATGGTCCATGGTTCCGGGACATCGATGAAAACCGCATCCACTTCTTTCTCGGCGAATCCCTTGCGCGTAACGTCGGCGCATGTGAATTCAACATTTCCGGCATAGCCGGCGCGCTCCAGGTTCTTCCGCGCATTCTCGACGAATTCGTCGCGGCGGTCATAGCTGTATACAATGCCATCAGGAGCCAGGAACTTGGCGAGGACCAGGGTCAGGGCGCCGCTGCCGGTTCCGACCTCAATGACCCTTGATCCCGGACCGACTGCGGTTTCGAGGAGCAGATCACCGAGGTCTTTCGGGTAGACGATCGTGGTCAACCGCCTGAGCTTCATCATCAGATCCGCCGTGCTCGGCTTGAGACAGTAGAAATCCCGGCCCAGATGCGTCTTGCCGGTAAAACCGAACGGCTGTCCCACGATGTCGCTCAGATTGAGATCGCCGTGGTCGGTTGAAATCCTTAATCTCGGTATGGCCTGAACCAGAAACTGCCGTTTCTCGTCGAGATAGACCATAACGAGATCCTTTTCCTTGATGATGTTCGCGGACCTTTCTTCCATGCTCGGACAGTATACCGTAAAATGACGCGAAGTCAATTGCGGCACAAGCGCAACAAGGCAAATCCCCAATCACATACGACAATAACGAGGCTGCACTGCATGGGACGAGTGGAGCAACGTGGTCGTAGCGCGACAGCAGCACATCTCCGTCCGTGCATGCTGAGAACGCTACATAGCGACTCCTTCTCGACGCACTCGGCTCCGCCTCCCTTGCTCGAAGCGTATAATGCACTCACTGAGATGGACTCGCTCATAGAATGACCCAGATACTACTGTTCGAGCTCGTCGAGAACTGAACCGTGCAGCCCTTGCCAATGCCATTTGGGAGATTTGAATTTCGTGCTTCGGGTTTGTTTCGAGATTCGAGATTCGAATTTCGGATTTGTCAAGCCATGGGGTCAAATTCCCGGCTCTATATATTATGTCCTTCCTAAGAATGTACCGGGACTTCGTTCCATTGGAACTCAGCTCGACATTGGACAAATTGACACCCTCGGGGTCAAATTAGAATCTCAAATCACAAACTACAAACAAATTCAAATAACCAATCACCAAATAACAAACCATAAATAGTGGCAGGAAGTTATGGATTAGAGTAGAAACATGTATTCCACCCGTGTTTGGTCATTGGAATTTGATAAACATGGTTTGTTTGGAATTTGCTATTTGGTGTTTGATATTTGGGAATTGTGCAGCCCGTGGGGTCAAATCCCCGGTTCTACCGGCAACGCCAGCAATTCTAACTACGTGAAAGATACTGAAAATCTCAACGGTCAAAACGACCCAAACGATCTTACTGTTCGAGCATGTCGAGAACAGAGCACGCTTCTCGACTCGTCCGCAAAAAGCGGCGGACTCGCTCGAAGAATAACCCAGACGCTACGGCTCGAGCTTACGGGAACTGAGCCATGCGCCTCTTATCGTACGCGAGACTACCTCGCTTGCACTCGCAGTGATGGTCTGCGAGCACGTCACTGCGAACGGACCGTTTCATACTCCGCCGTCGACAAGTACTATCGCCTAAGACCAACCAGAACATTGAAAATTGAAATTTTGAATTTTGATATTGTTTAGGATTTGGGATTTGGAGTTTGGAATTTTCGGCATTGTGAAAAGGTCACGTTTTCACAATGCCGAGCGCATTTCCTATCACTTCGAACTTCTGCAAACAGAAATCGAGGTCTTCTTTGCTGTGTTCTACTGACAGGCAGAGCCTGATGCGCTCTTTCTTCTGCCCCACTATGATCTGCTCGTCAATGAGTTTCCTCGTGAATTCGCCGGCTTCTTCGTTGTTGTTGAACATAATGACCACAAGCGGCGTTTCGCTCACTGTCCTGAACCCCAGTTGTTTGAGATTGGTAATGAAGTAACGGCTGTTCTTCCACATTTTACTATAGATGTTCTTGTTCCGACCCGCATCCCTTATCATGTCCAGGCCGGCGTTATTGACCGCGAGCATGAATTGCGGCACGAAATCCGTGATATTGCCCACGTTCTCGCTGATCTTGTTCACGAAATGTTTCTTCGCACCGAGATAGCAGCCGAATCCGCCGAGGTACTTGCTGAAACTTCCCACGTCAAAATTGACATCATCATAGACATTGCACAGATCGACAAAACCCCTTCCTTCACGACCCAGGAGCCCGAATGAATTGAGCTCATTGGCCACAATAACACATCCGTTCGTACGTGCGATCTTGATCAATTCACCTGCCGGGCTGATATTGCCCAGCCACTCGTAAACGCCGTCAATGAAAATGACCTTCTCGGCCCCGATACTGAGCATTCTGTTTAGCTGCGTCGGATCGCGAAAGTCATAGTATTCGACGTTCCGGTACTGAAGCACATTGATCAGACTCAACGAGCTTTCATAATCGACGAAGAATTTCGTATCCGGGCCGAAGACCGAGAGCAGCGCGAACATAGTCGAAACCTCATCCGGGAAGAAAATCAGGGACTCCAATCTCTTCACCTCCCGCATTACCGCCTGCAGATTAGCCATGATCTCGGCCCGCGCTTCGGTCGGTACAATGCCCTTCGCTTCAATATTAGTGCGCGCCGTCTCCCGCAGGTATTCGCTGTTCTTCAGGTGCAGGCAGTCGCAACTGAGGAAATTGAGATACCGTCTGTTGCCGTAAACGAACGACGGCTCAGCCGGTACCGATTCGGGGATCTTACCTTCTTCGCTAAAAAGATGAACCTGGAACGGCTTCATGAAGCACTCCGGCCGCAACACTTCTTGAATTTCTTGCCGCTGCCGCACGGGCAGGGGTCGTTCCGGCCGACTTTGTTTGCCACCGTGACGGTCCCGGCGCGGGACGGTCCGGCACTGCCCGCGGCTGCTGCCCGGGCTCCTGATTCTGGACGCGTACCCGGCTTGTGCTCGTACATTCGCTCGGCCTTTCTCACCCTGGGGCGCGGCTGTGCTCTGAAGATGAGGCCCGACACATCCCTTGCCAGATCGCGCTGCAGTTCATCGAACATCTTGAAAGACTCCTGCTTGTATTCGATGAGCGGATCCTTCTGCCCGTAGGCGCGTAAACTGATACCTTCCCGGAGCGCATCGAGCGAATATAGATGGTCGCGCCACTTGCTGTCCACGGTTCCCAGGAGCACGAATTTAAGCATCTCACCCATGAGTTGGGCCGGGAACTCCCTCTCGCGCCACTGTAGTTTCTCCTTTGCGCGCGCTAAGAGCAGATCGAGCAGCTCCTCCTGTTTCATCTTCGGAATCCGGTCCTCGGGGATCACGACATCGGTCAGTAATAGCAGATTGAATTCACCGCGGAGTGCGTCCCAATCCCATTCTTCAGGATTCATCTTGGGGTCGGTGTTCTTCACGATCATATCTTCGATGGCTTCCTCGAAGAATTTAATCACCCGGTCCTTGAGATTTTCGCCGAGCAGGATCTCATCTCTTATTTTGTAGATCACCTCACGCTGTTTGTTCATCACGTCGTCGTATTCCAGTAGGTGTTTTCTCACTTCGAAGTGATTCTCCTCGACGCGCTTCTGCGCATTGGCGATTGCCCTGGTGACCAGCGGGTGGGTCAACGGTTTCTGTTCTTCGCCGCCAAACCGGTCCATGATATCGGCAACGCGATCCGAACCGAATATCCGCATCAGGTCGTCTTCCAGTGATAGGTAGAAGCGCGAAGACCCTGGATCGCCTTGCCGGCCGCTCCGGCCCCGAAGCTGGTTATCGATCCGGCGCGACTCGTGGCGCTCCGTACCGACGATATAGAGACCGCACGGCAGATCATCCCAGCACTCTTTCTTCTCTTCGTGCGGGCACTCGGCGCAATTCCTCTCCAGACACTCGATACAGCACTTGCTGCAGCCGACCACGTCTTTGCCCAGTTTGATATCGGTTCCGCGGCCGGCCATATTCGTGGCGATCGTCACCGAACCGGGCTGGCCCGCACGTGACACGATCAGCGCCTCGCGCTGGTGATGCTTTGCGTTGAGCACCTCATGCACGATACCCCGGCGCTGCAGCAGCCGCGACAGTACCTCGGAGACATCGACCGATGTCGTACCCACGAGGATCGGCCTTTTCTTCTCGTACCAGCGGGCGATCTCCTCGACGATCGCATTGTACTTTTCGCGCTTTGACCGGTAAACGATATCCTCGTAATCTACCCGGCGCACCGGCTCTTTCGTCGGTATCTCAGCAACATCGAGTTTGTAGATCGTCCAGAACTCATTGGCCTCGGTTGCCGCGGTACCGGTCATGCCCGCGAGCTTTTCATACATGCGGAAGTAATTCTGGATCGTGATCGTGGCGAAAGTCTGGGTCTCTTCCTGCACCCGGACCCGCTCCTTTGCCTCGATCGCCTGATGCAGGCCGTCTGAGTAGCGCCGGCCCGGCATCAACCGGCCGGTGAATTCATCGACGATCATGACCCGGCCATCCTGTACCACATACTCAACGTCCTTCTCAAAGAGTGAATATGCCTTGAGCAGGGCGCGGAGGTTGTGGAGTGTCTCGCTCTTCTTCGCGTATTCCTGGTACGCCTTTTCCTTAGCGGCTATCTTTTCTTTGGGCGTCAGGTCTTGTTCTTTGTCGATCTTGCCGATCTCCTCGCTCAGGTCAGGCAGAACGAACATCTGCGGGTCATTCGGCGAAATGAATTGACGGCCCTTCTCGGTCAAGTCAATAATATTCGACTTTTCTTCGATGGCAAAGTAGTTCTCATCATCAATCTCGGCGAAGCTTTTCTCACGCAGGTAGTTGTTTTCTGTTAGTTCGATCAGTTTCTTTATTCCGGGTTCTCGCTCCAGCTTCAATAATTGTTTGTTCTTGGGTGAAGCACGGCGTGCCCGTAGTAGTTTCATGCCGGCTTCTTTTTCCTTGCCCTCCTCAAGCAATCTCTTCGCCTCAGCAACATCGCGATTTGAAAGCACGGTCTGCGCTGAGTTCAAACGCTGAACGATCGGATTGAGCTCATTGTATGCTTTGGTCTCGTGCTCGACCGGACCGGATATGATCAACGGCGTCCGCGCCTCATCGATGAGAATACTGTCTACCTCATCGACGATCGCGTAATTGTGGCCGCGCTGCACCTTGTCCTCGAAACGCCACACCATGTTATCGCGCAGGTAATCAAAGCCGAACTCGCTGTTCGTGCCGTAGGTTATGTCGCAGCGATACGCCTGGATCCGTTCTTCCTGTTCCATCCCCTGCTGAAGCACGCCCACGGTCATGCCCAGAGATTCGTACACCGGACCCATCCACTCGCGGTCACGGCGTGCCAGGTAATCATTGACCGTGATCAAGTGCGCGCCCTTGCCCGACAGTCCATTGAGGTACAGGGGCATGGTCGCGACCAGGGTCTTGCCTTCGCCGGTCTTCATCTCCGCGATCTTACCCTGGTGCAGCACGATGGCGCCGATCAGCTGAACGTCAAAAGGCACCATATTCCATTCGGTTTCAATGTCGACAACCTGCCACTTCTTGCCCAGCAGACGGCGGCAGGCTTCCTTGACCAGGCCGAATGCCTCGGGCATGATATCGTCCAGGGATTCGCCGTCCTCGATGCGTTTTCTGAATTCTGCGGTCTTCTGCTTGAGGTCAACTTCCTTGTACTGTTCATAGAAGGCGTTGATCTGGTCGACGACCGGCCAGAACGCTTTGAGCTCCCGCTCGGTCTTGGTGCCGAAGATCTTGCCTAAGAATTGCTGTATCATATTTCTAACTCAATTATATGGATAATTCCCATGCTGTCAACAAACGCCGCGAAATCTAATGTTTAGACAGATCTCAGTTGCTTATGTTTAGCAGAGATACAGCAGCACTGCAAAATCGTCATGGCGAACCCGCCTCCGGCGGGTGAAGTCCCGTCCCGCTCCTGCGGAGCGAGGACGAGGATCCTCGGAACGGGACAATCTCACATCGGGGAGTAGTTGACAATATGATCTCGCCGCGTATACTCACGAAAGAAAACATGGACCATATAGTTCATTTTGTTCGAAACTTCATGGCACTATTATCATGAAGACGAAGAAAATTAGAAGACGCAGGAAGACTGCGAACAACTCTACCTTCATCGACAGCCAGAATCTGAATTTGGCAATCCGGGAGCAGGGTTGGATACTGGATTTTCGCAAATTCCGAAAGTACTTACGTGACAAGTACCATGTCACCAAGGCGTTCCTGTTCATAGGATACGTGGCTGAGAACCAGGCTATGTACACTCAACTACAGGAGAGTGGTTACATATTAGTGTTTAAACCTACCCTGACTTTGCCAAGCGGCGTACCCAAGGGCAATGTTGACGCCGAACTCGTCCTGCATGCTATGATTGAATATAGGAACTATGCCAAAGCCCTCATTGTGACCGGAGACGGAGATTTTCATTGTCTTGTCGACTATTTAAGCAAAAACGGTAAATTGCTGAAATTGATGATCCCGAACAGAAAAAAATTCTCATCGCTATATCGAAAAATGATGGATAATATTGTGTTTATGAATGACCTGCGCCGCAAACTTGCGTATGTACCGAAAAAGAAACGAAAAAAGGGAGGCATTACCTAGGGACAAAACCCTTTGGATGGCCTCCCATCGTGATTCTGTTATATTATAACAAAAAAAACCCCATCGTCAAGGGGTGAACTGCATCAATGTGCGAAGCACTGTCATTCCCCGGTTCAACCGGGGAATCCAGACCTCCCCTGCACTGATCTCAACGAATGATTGACATTCAGTACCTTTTTGCTATAATCATCGCAGACGTTCAACGCCAGCGTAGCTCAGTTGGCAGAGCAGCTGTTTCGTAAACAGCAGGTCAGCGGTTCGAATCCGCTCGCTGGCTGTAGGCCTCGTAGAGGCCGGAAGTCCCGTAGTGCCAACGGCACGGAGGGGCTACATTGTTCATTCAGTACGAGCGGTTTCCCGTTTCAATCATTGAATGCCCTTGTTTAATATGAAACGGGATTTCAGTAGAGTCGCGCACAATGCACCGGATTTTGCGGACCGAGTTCATGCTTCAAAATGAAGCAAACGGGACGAATCCGCACCTCACTACGTTCGGCACTTTCACCTCGCTGGCCGCAGGTCTCGAGAAAACCATGTGTTTTCGAGAGGTTGTAAGTCCCGCCGGAGGTATCGAGTTCCGCGAGATGAGGAAACGACCCGTTCCCGAGGGGCTTTCCGCCTTCGGCGGAATAGATTACAGTGATGGAAAACACTGCGGGGACAGGCATAAACTTTTATACTTTTCACTTTTCATCAGCGCTTTCAATACTCCCTGAACGCACCAGAAGTTTAGAAGTTTATACCTGTCCCCGATATGGCTATTTCTTCTTCAGCGTTGCCACGTAGAATATCATGTAGACAGCAGCAACACCAACCAGCACGTACACGATTCGCGCGATGATCGACATCCCGCCAAATATTGCCGCCACGAGGTCAAAACGGAACAATCCTACTAATCCCCAGTTCAAGCCGCCGACTATCACCAGAATGCGCGCAATCCAATCGAGGACGCTCAGCTTCATTGTTACCTCCCTTCTCTTGTCTATCGTTAAGCATACTCATGGCATTGGTCATGTCAACCATGACGTAACTTGCCAATATGGGGACAGGCATAAACTTCTATACTTCTCATCTGTGCTTTTGCTGCCTGTTGAATGGACACAAAAGGTTAAGAGTGTATGCCTGTCCCCGGGTCCCGGGTCTTCAGACTTGCCCTTGTTCAACATCATCATATACAACCTCTCCTTTTTGATCACGCATACACTCGGCAGCCGCTCATGTCTTCACACTATCATAATCCCAGCAATTTCATCGCCCCGCCGCACAGGAATATGGCGAGGCCGGCGATGGCGTGCGCATACCTCTCGAATCGGCGGAAGGGTAGTCGAGACAAACCATAATACGAAAGAAGAACCGTACCCAGCATGGTCAGCACCGTGACCCCTCCGAACACCGCAGCAACTATGACCACGTCCATGATGCTCCCTCTCGCGGCCGGATACATGATCAGGGGGATCAACGGTTCGCAAGGCCCCAGCACAAAAATAATGAAAAGAACCCATGGCGTGACATTGACCTTTCCCGTATCCTCGTCATGCGTGTGACCCGCTGCGTCCTCGTATGAGTGCCCCTCGCCGCCGGCATGCACATGCACGTGGCGGTGTGGCTTGTTCCTGATGGCCCGGTGCAGGCCCCAAATGAAATACGTGAAGCCGAATATTATGACGAACCAGGTAGCAACATCGCCCCGGAAAGATTCTATGCCCTCCAGCTTGAAGACCGCGATACCGAGCGCGATGCCAATGAACCCGAGAACAATCGAACTGAGAACGTGGCCCACGCCGCAAACGAACGTTATAAGTGATGTCCGCAGAGCGCTCCAACCCCGCGCTCTTGAGAGCACGATAAACGGTACGTAGTGATCCGGCCCCAGTATCGTATGGACAAAACCAAGACTGGCTGCCGTCCCGATCAGAATGACCAATTCACTTGACATGCAATCTCCTTCCGTGTTACTATTTTAGAAAGTGTGTTACTCATGATTATATCCAAAGGATAATTTGTGTCAACAGGTTCCAGGACCCGACCCTCCATTGTTTGTTGACAAACGGCAGATAATCGATAGAATGTAAACCAATCAGACGGTCTTATTGAAAACTATAAGGAGGATGTGATGAGATCAGCCGCGAGATTGCTTATTATCGGCGTTGCCGTAATGCTCATGCCGGGTTTTGTGCAGGCGCAATGCCCCGGAAAATGCGAACGGGCTTGTCTGCAGGCGGCGGCCGATGCATTTGCCAGGTCCGTTCCGGACAATAAGATGTTCTTGATGTCCGTGGAGGACCTGGCCAGGATGGTTGATGAAGGCAACACCGAGCTCGTTATCCTTGACGTAAGGCCAGCTCAGGTTTACGCAAAAGGCCACATCAAGGGATCGATGAGTGTACCGCTGCCCATGGTCGTCGAGCAGATGGGTGGTATCCCCACACAGAAAAAGATCGCGGTCGTCTGTTCCATGGACACGAACTCCGCGTTTGCGGTGGCGATCCTGAGAATGCACGGACGCGACGCGTGGATCGTCGACGGTGGGGTTATTGCGTGGGAAGGATTGGGACGCGAGCTGACCAAGTAAGGGCAGTTATCTACTTACAGCCAGATTATTTGAGTAAGAGACAGAGTTTTGTCCGGTTGACCTCTTCAAAAGTCAACCGGTAGAAATACACGCCATCCGGTAGATCACGGCCGTCAAGCGTCACGCTGTGGCTGCCGGCCGGCAATTCGCCGTCAACGAGACGCGCCACCTCCTGCCCGATCAGGTCATAGACACTGAGTCGTGCATAGCCGGTCCAAGGCAATACAAAACGGATCATGGTTGCACGGGTAAAGGGGTTCGGAATGTTCTGATGGAGGATCACTTCGCTCTGATGGAGCGCTGGCGCATCGAGTCCGGCGATATCACTATTTACATATTCACCATGCGCATCAATAACAGATCCGCTCGACCCGGTTCCCGACATGTAGATACCCTGTGCAAAGGCAATGATCGATACGAACCAGATGGTCAGTGCAATATTTCGCCGTAATATCATGCAAAAACCTCCCCGAATTAACTTCGTACGGATTTCAATACCAATATTTCGACAATGCAGGCGGCCGCAGGTTTATCGCGATTGCCTGCCGAGCAGGCTACCGCACCAGGGTGACACGGGCACTGGCCGCCAACTCACCCTGCATGAGATGGACCATGTAATTCCCGACGGCAGCATTCCTTCCGTGGATATCCTTGCCGTCCCACACTATGTCGTGCGTCCCCGGCGCAAGCGCACCGCTGACCAGAGCCCTTATCTTCCTGCCGGAAACATCGTAAATGACTAATCTCACGTGCTCGTCACCCTGGGTCGAGATCCGTATCGTGCACTGCTGTCTGAACGGACTGGGGAACACGCGATTAAACCCGAATACCGAAGAGCCGCCGCCGGACAGACCCTGGCCTAATATGTCACCGAGGGCGGCTATGAACTTCTCCATCTCCTCGATCGTCCCGGTCGATACCCGGATATGCTGAGGCATTCCCCAGCCGACCCGCACCTGAAAACCCCGGAGGGCAAGCTGCGCAGCAACCGCGCTCGCGTTCGTTCCCGTATCGAACATCATGAAATTCGTCTCGGATGGTATGTAATCGAGACCCAGGGCATTGAACCCAGCACTGAGGATCTCCTTGGCCTGGTCGTTCAACGCGACGGTGTCCGTGACGTGTTGCGTGTCATTGAGCGCTGCGGCCGCCGCGGCCTGGCCCAGCGTGCTCACCATGCCGATATTCTGCGTGGATTGGATCATCGATGTGTATCCGGACGATGCTACCGTGTACCCGATGCGCACTCCAGCCAGACCGTAGATCTTGGAAAAAGTCCTGATCACGATCAAGGGCCGGCCTTGGGTAACGTAGCGGATGCAGCTTTCATATTCAGTTGAATGCACATAGTTATGGTATGCTTCATCGACCACGACGGTGATGGAGGCCGGCAGCCAGTCCATGAACGCCTCCATGTCGGCCTTGGTAAATACCGTCGGCAGCGGATTGTTCGGATTGACCAGGCTTATGAGTCTGGTGTTTGCGCTCACCGCATCGCGGATAAGGCCCAGATCAATGATGTAATCCCCGTCCACCGGCACATGGACGACAGAAGCCCCGTTCGCCACGGCTTCAGATGCCATTTGAGAATAGGTCGGCGTGGCCGTGATCATCTCATCTCCGGCGTACAAAAAGGCGTCGGCAATAAGGCGGATCATCTCGGTCGCGCCGGCGCCGGCGCAGATCATGTTCGAGTTCACGTCATGGTGCTCCGCGATCGCGGCCTCGAGCGCGGGACTGAACCATTCTGGATAGCGGTTACCTTCCTGGGCCGCGTGCTTCATCGCTTCGAGGGCAAGGGGCGATGGTCCTAATGGGTTTTCATTGTAGCACAGCCGGCCGAAAGTATCGAGAGAATCAAACAGATCAAATGGCTGCGCCTTGACCCGGCCGATGCCGGGCAGGTACATAAAACTCAATCCAGTGGCGGATGCCTTAAGGAACTGACGCCGCGTCAGATTACGCTTCTCCATAGTGCCCATCCGCATAATTATAAAAAGATTGCACGGCCTGTCAATGGGGAACCACAGCGAAACGGCACCCCATGACACCAGCACCATTGAAGAACGGTGTCATTCTCCGGTTTAACCGGAGAATCCAGACGCTGGGACTTCAGTATTCTGGCGGATCCAGCAACTTCTTCGCTATATCCTTATCAGAATAGCTCCCTTAGGGTCAGCTTCAGCTTCTTTGCTCTCCTGTCGCGCAACACTTCAACCGTATAAGTCGTGCCCACTTCTGCCCTCATCAACCGGCGCAGCGCGATGATACCGTCAAGGTACTCGACACCGATCCCATTAACCGATCTTATGATATCACCTTTCTCAAACCCCGCATCGTGCGCCGGCGTGTTGGACGAAACGAATAGCACTTCAATATCTTGCCCCGCGTTGTACATGAACTGCAGGCCGCTCTTGGCCGCGGGGAATTCTTTTCCGAAATCATCCCCCTTCTCCAGTATTACTCGCTGAGCCTTGTAATCGAGATAGACCACGAAGTTGCGCAATAAGGAATTGCCGATATTGCCGATCGTGGTCTCTTCCGCAAAAGAACCGGTCCCCTCGACCAGTGCGATCCCGATCAACGGGTCTCTCAGGACAAAATCCCCGATCTCGATCGTTTTATATCTCGATATTCGTTGCGTCGTCAGACCGGCCGCATCGCCCGCCATGAAATCGACGCCCTTGCGGTTAGATAACCCGTGCGCCTCGGCAAATGGATAATGGAAATCAATACCGTCCGCGCCGACATCGACTCGCCATCTGCCCGAATACTTGCCGTCGACCACGGCCGGCAGGTTGAGCATGTTATACAGCAGCGGTGAATCGAGAATAATGCCATCGCCTTCGTATTCGAATCTACCGGGATGGTAGAAAGAGACCGTACTCTGCGCATAATCGATCCTGGTGACGAACCGGGAGAGGAAATCATAGCCCAGGATGCCGACGACCTCCAAACCCATGGATCTCCGAAACAGCTCAACGAAGTTGAGTGCCACCGCTTTCTGTTCATTGAACCTAATGGTTCCGACTTCGTAGGACGGCAGCGTGACGAAATAGAAATCGACGACCCCGGATGCACCCTGCCCCTTTATCGGCCCCTCAAAAGCGAGACCGAGTTGGGCCGCGAAACTCGAATCGATGACATTGACCGAGGCTCCGCAATCGAGCACCCAGAGCCGCTCTTTGCCGCACAGATTCACCGGCAGGTAGATGTGCTCCTCGATATAGTCAAACGGGATATTCTCGGCGCGATCACCGTCCAGGAAGACGAAGTCCTCCACGTCCTGCGCCGGGTGCTCGAATATACCCGGATCGACGCCAATGTTCATCTCATACCGCGACAACTCGATCATTGTAATCTGATCGACCGGCAATGTTCTTATGCTCTCCCTGAAGGCCACGACGATCCCGTCTACCCTGCGAAAATCAGAGTGATCCACATGCTGTTCCCCGTCGGGTTTGATCATCAAGGTCCGTAAGAGGTAAAAAGTTGAACTATCGTAGAAATCCACCCGCACGTTCTGGTTGATCGTGTTCGCGATCTTCACAACATAGCAGTCAGTGCCGCTACACTTTTCAACGCCCTCGAACGTTAATGTGAAAGATTCTGATCCTGGGTATAAATGTGCGTATTCCTCCATCAACCTTCGCACCTCGCGTTCTTTCAGGGTATTTTCGTCACGCTTGATCAATACTTTGCCGTTCGCGTCGACTTCCCAGCTGAAGTCACCGTTATCACCTGACGTGGTTTTCACCACATGGAGATCTAACTCCTGTCGCAGCTTGAGCGGGCGTTCGCTCCACTGTTTGAATGTCCCCTCAAGACCGGCGCCTTCGATACGTATCATGCCTTCCTGATAGACCGTCCTCTGCGCCTGAAGGTTATCGAGCCCGCCGACCGCCTCGAAATGCTTCTCGAGTATCTGGTGAGGATCGGATAATAGCTCTTCGCTGTGACCCAGTATAATCAAACCACCCAGGGCTAACAGACCCAGCAGCATCGATTTTCTCGATCGCATTACTACCTCCTCTCGCCCAGACACGTGACCACTCTTTCAACGGGCAACATATTGTAGGGATCAAAGAGATCCGCGCAATTCGTACCATGGTATCGCTCGTACATCGGTTACCTCCTCTTTTTCTTTTTGGCCAGCGGGTAGAACACAAGGGTAAGATTGTAATCCAGATCGCCCTTCCCTTTTTCGGTCGTCGTCAATTCATCGATCAGTTTCTGAATTTTCATTTCTATCCTCTTAACGCTGTCGCGGGTCGCCCTGATGTGCTTGCGCACCAGCATTGCCCCGGTCTCTCTCTTCTCCGGGCAGATAAGCTTTTCCGAGATACTCTCGTTGATCTCCTGCATCGTATTATCGAGCATGGTCGCGAACATCGCGCGGTATTGATCCAATATTTTGTCCTTGCCCTGTATCTGGAAGAGCGCGCTGTCGACCGAGAAGCGCCGGGCCACGGTCCGGTAGTACTTCTCTATGGTCCCGCGTTTCCGCTGGAAGCGGACAAACTTGATCAAACCCACCCGCTCCAGGGCTTCGACATGATGATAAAGCTTGGTGGGCTTCAGGCCAAGCAAATCCGCCACCTGCTTGGCCGTCCTTGGCTGGTCGGCAAAAACCTCGACGAGCCTGGCCCGCAACGGATGGGCAAAGATCTTCACCTGTTCCAGATCCCTGAGCATCATGGTTTCCTTCATCCTTCCTCCTTATTCACCAATGGGACAGGCTACTTTTCGGTACTCCGAAACTCTTGCGTCGTCATTCGTGACACTTCGGCTCGGAATTCTACGGAATTGACCGCACCAAGCCAAGAAAAGTTGCCTGGGCCATTTATATTCAATAAAATATTAATATTCAAGTATACTTTAATAAAAAATCTTCATTTGTCAAGGGGTGACATGCATGAAGGGGGACAGGCTACTTTTCTGGAAGATCAGCCTGTCCCCTGTTGACTTACCAATTATATACCTTATAATTCACCATCAAATCAATATGAAAAATCAAAGACCTGCCATAGCATTTGTACTAATGGTTTTGGCACTAGCCTATGCCGTAGGTGCCAGTCATAGTGAACAGAATCCCCGTCGCAGCACCAAGTTATATTCAGCACGCGCGGACACCATCGAGAATTTTGACGACGGGATTGTCCAGCTCTTTTCCTATCCGGGTGAAGATTTCGATACAAGTGCCTGGGCACTCGATACAAGCAATACCTATAATAATTCTCCCTATTCATTCAAATTATGGGGAAATACATGGAAGATCGAAAGCATTGTTCCGGTCACGCTCGACACCAATGATGTCTGGCAGGTAGCCAGCTATATTGAAACACTTGCCGAAATTCAGGGCTCACAGTGGGATCAAGCCTTGTAATACAACATTAGCAAAATCAACTGCTATCCACAATTATGCGTGATTGCAAAACCTGACCCCGGACGCCAATAGGAATAAAAAGACCCCTGATGCAAATCAGGGGTCTTTTCTCGTCGTCTCATTATCTTGTTAAAACAACTATATTGCCTTGACTTGCAACAATGTAGGCGCGCATCCCATCCGGTGAAAAACATATACTTTTAAGAGCCCCGTATGAACCACCAAGATTGAGGTTTTCAACAATGAACGGACTTGACGGATTACTAACATCAATAATGTTCATTGTCCTCGTCGCGTGATTAAGGGCGTATAGGTATTTCTGATCAGGCGTAAATCTCAAATGTCCATGACCACTGGTGGCGTCAATTGTTGTAACAAGGCTGAAGGCGTTTAAATCAACCACATATATCATTTCTGAATTGAGATGGCTGATAAATGCATAATCATCATCGGCCGTAATCGCCAGATATCTCGGATTACTCAGAACCGACATCTGATTGGTTACGGTCAGCGTTGCCGGATCTATTTCATAGAAGATATCATCTGATTCGCTCACTGCATAGAGTTTTGTCCCGGCATGATTGAGTGCAACATCGCATATCCAGGGCAGATGCGTGCTGTCAATCAGTGCTCCGGTCGACACGTTGAATTTGGTAATGCAGCCATAACCATAATCAGCCGCGGCATGGGCTGCGAAAATATCACTATTGTTCTGGGTAGTTGCAATACCATAGCCATCCGGTCCTTCAGGCCAGGAATAAACATAGAAATTAAACGTTCGGGTATGTGTATGAGTACTGGTGTTTATCTCAACAATACCGGCATGGTCGGAACCAGCGCAGAAATAGGCAAATTGACCATCCTGAGTGATCTGTAATTCAGCGCCATCCGAACCGGATACCGGGATCTGGTGGGTTACCTGATTAGTAACAGTCGAAATAACATATACCATAGTATCGTATTGCCCATTATGATTAACCCATACTTCATTACCATTGGGCGTTATGTCAATAGAATGCGCTGAACTAAGCACCGTGATTGCGGTAAGGAAATTTCTCGGATATGCCGAACCAGTCACCCTGAAGCTATCCGGATCCGTGAAGCCGCCCAGTCCGTCGTTCTCATCATATGCAGCAACGCGCCAGTAATACATAAGGGTATCAAGATTTGCAGCGTCATACGTAGTATCGCTAACATCAGTTGCAATCACCGGTGACGAAAATGCAATGTCCGTGTCGACTTCAATGCGGTAATCAATACTGTTTTCAACCGAAGACCAGATGAACGTGAACGGTACGGTCACCAACTCTCCATCCGTCGGATGGATGAGCTCAAGCACACTTTCACCAGTGCAATGCAAGATAAACAACGCGCTTATCAGAACCAGACACAGTCTCTTCATATTGCCTCCTATTCTATCTGTTTATGCAGGTCCCTGGAATACCTGCATTGACACATATTGTTGTGAACAAGAAAAACTAACAAAAATATAGAAAGAACTAAGGTTACAGCGATGCTTTTGAGTTGCACCCGTGTTCAGTTAACACCAAGCCGGAACACCGGCATCGTGAATCATTGATGGAGAGTATATATGTAGATTTTGTTTTGTCAAGGGACAAAAAAACTACTGCCGGATTACCACCCCTGCCATTTACACGCATACGGGCAAACACACCTCCCCGAGAACCCTCAGGAATACCAAAAGATAGGTAGAATTCGCTTTTAATGATGGTCAGTGAAAGACAGAAGAAAGACTCCTCTCCCCGACGAGTAGCCTTTCCTCTGTTGACTTACGACCCCACCGCTTTATAATTTAGCGGTAGGTCAAAATGAATAATCACAAATCGATAGTTGCATTAATATTGGCTATGCTGACCGCGGCCTATGCAGTAGATTCTGATCAGAAAGTACAAAGATCGCAACAAGACAATGAATTATCTCCGACCCGCGCCGACACGATCGAGAATTTCGATGACGGCATGATCCAGTTATTTTCATACCCGGGCGAGGACTTCGATCCGGACGCGTGGGCCCTCGATTCAACTATCACCTTCAATAATTCGGCCTATTCGCTCAAACTTTGGGGTAACACGTGGAAAGTGGAGTC
>JACUUY010000200.1 GCA_014859085.1 Caldifarciminota bacterium | reverse complement strand
CAGAGAGTATAAATCACCCCCTGAATGTCAATAGCCTCTTCTCATTATAAACGAGGCCGCCGCAGGCGGACGAAGCAATCTCGACCGAATCACTCATTGGAGATTCGCTGTCTATTTGCGTGCTGGCCGTAATTGCTGTAGTATGCTCCTTACGAGAATTCCGTGTGGTTCTTGTGTTTAATAATGCCTGCTGCTATTAAACGCTTTTCTGTTTCCATTTTGTAACACGCAGACAAACACCGAGAATGTATATACATCGACAAACAAAGTGGCAAACCGTTATGGCATGCCGTCCATTTTACCTGGACTAACGGACTCATACGGATTATCATCACCGGGTGTGTTTCTTACTATTTCACCCCACCGGTTCTATATCTCCCGGATCATTTGCGCGAAGGTCAAGTTGGTCACGCCAAAGACCGCGAAAGTGGGATCAGACGTGACGGCCTTACGTGCCTGTTCGATCAGATAGTCAGGAGACAAAGCACCGACATCGTATTTCATGCTAACTCTTCAGTCTTCGCCTGTGTTGCGTCTGCAGGATCGGACGGCTCAGTATATTGCCTGTTCTGCATTGCTTTCTCGGTGAGTTTGTAAGGTAGAGTGTATCTTCCTGATCCAGCAAGACACTTTTCCAAAGGCACGACCCTGGACATGATGCCAAATATGTGCGTCGCTACAACCGCGCCTCTATCGGCCGTACAAAAATGCAGTTGTTGATGATCTGGATGGAGGAGCGCCGCTATCGATTCAGCCTCGCCAACGTGTATCTCGATTTTGTGACCACGAACTTCTTTTATCACATCTTTGATGCTCTCGATGGGCATGGAGATCTTAGTTATGACTCCCACAGATATGTCTGTCTCGAAATCAAGGTATTGTCTTGTGTGCAGACCATCGCTGAAATGCTGTGATTCTGCCAAAACAGCAGAAGCAACGTGTATACGGTGGAGTGTCTTTATCGTGTTCCATAACCCGAGCACATGAGCGTCGATTACGATAACGGCGTCACACAAGACTGACTTCAATATCGTCTTCTTCTCTTAACACGAGGCCGACATTAAGGAATACTTCTTCAAGCTTGCCGATCGGTGTCTCAAGGTACTCTGCAGCCCGCATTTTTGACATAATACCCAGGCTGATCGCCTCGAAGACCATACAAACATATCTTTGTGAGATATACGGCATTCTCTTTGGTTCCTTCTGCCTGAGGATCCTATCGTGCTCTCTTACCTGTTTCGATTCAAGGATGTCTTCCGCGATGTTCTTCCTGAGTCGTTTGAGATTTACTAGACGCCAGAGCAGTGCTGGTAGTGAAACACCTAGATCACATGCAATGGCAACCAAGGTGGATACGCCGATTTTTTCTTTGTTTCGTTTCGTATCTATCTCAGCCTCAAGGACGGATTTTGGCAACAATATCGCTGCAGCATAAGCGTTTGCGCATTTTTCAAACAGATCGGTATCATTCTCGCCACAATCATCAGAGATGGATGTTCGATAGATGATATGGAATAATTCGTGGGCGATGTCGAATCTCTGTCGCCACGGCACATCGTTCTGGTTCACACACATTGCGGCGTTGTCATCAGCAACCAGCGATATTGCGGAGGCACCTTCAGGCAAGGGTAAGTAGAAAATCGGTAAGTTATATTCATTTTCCAGAATCGATGCCAAAGACAGAGCCGGTCTATCGCCGAGCTTCAATAGTCCTGAATAGGTATCACCGAGATTGCCTGCGCTCTGCAGATTCATGCTCTCAACGGGCTGAATGGGCAACATGAGTTTTGTGCCGGGCAGATCGAGGATTCTGATTAGATTCATGTATCGCTCGAAGAACAGCGCGAATTTCGCCTGAGCTGAACTATCTATCGGAGGATTGGGATTTGACCGCCAGAAGATTCTCATTTTACTTGGCTTGGGTTCATCAAGAAGAAAAAGGTTGATGTCAAATGAATAGGCCTTTGCGAGCGAAACCAATTCCTCTGCTTTGACACTCCTCGTTCCGTTCTCAATCTTGCTTAAAGTCTGAAAGTTCCGAAACCCCGCCAGTTTTGCTGCTTGCTCCAAAGTCAACCCCCTTGATACTCTAAAATCCCTCAATTTCTTGGCTATTCTCCCCATTTTTGCCCCCATTTCTAATTGATTATATTCATAATTAGCGAATGGTCAAGATATAAATTCTCTAAAATGGGGAAAAAGAAGAAAACATTATGAGGATAGGAGTATTACTGTTTGAGCCTAGCCTCGGGTGAAATCGAGAGGCGAAGTCGAGAATCTCATATAGAATACTTCTTTTTGTAGTTGCCCGATTCATCGGGCTTCTTTACCGGCTTGGAAAATGTCAAATGTCATGCACCGTACCCAGGCCTTCGGAAATAACGAAAAATTGTTATGAAATGTTTGTTAAGGCGGCATTAATCATAGCTTCTATCTTCTTTTTGGTCGCCAACAAGACATACTCTGCCATTTCTTCCATTCTGGGTCGACCTTCAGACCCAAATAATAGACTATGAGATTTCTTACCAAAGCTTCTAACCTGTTGCTCAAGTCATTACAATTCAGCTGCCGTTCCAGTTTATTAAGAGAGCCATAATGCACAATACTATCTCTAATTTTTTTGCAATCAGTGATATCCTCATAAGTGACAGGTAATTTTCTTTGTTTTATGTATTTTTTAAAAACCATTTGAAATGTATCACCAGCCTTAGTTCTATTCAATATATTAATAAACATTTCCTTTCTTCTTTTTGCCTTGATATGTACTTCTGCAAAGCGTAAGCCCGCCTCGACTAGTTCTTTGATTTGCTTTCTTGGTCGACTTGTCCACAACCCTTTGTGTTC
>JACUUY010000043.1 GCA_014859085.1 Caldifarciminota bacterium | reverse complement strand
GCTGCCGGCGATCTAAAATGACTCAAATCTACCCACTCACTTTGGAGAAGACCCCTAAATTGAAGTCAATATGCGGATCGTGTCATCGCGCTTGTCCGCCCAAGGAGGAAGGAGTCATGAACCTATCGATCGACGATCAAGCAATCTCGCGAGGCCCAAAATGTGAATCAAATCTATGTGTAATGTGGAGATTTGACCCCGGTCGATACTTCTATTGGTTCTTCTTTATTTCTTCAAGATTTGCTTTTGCCTTACTACCCCACTCTTCTCCTACTCGCTCAATTCCTATAACATCTTCTTCCTCCCAATGCTTATTCAGTTTCCCACAAGGATATTCGTCACAATAAGAACAGTTTTCGACTTTCTTTTCAAATCCACAAGTTCTCACTTCACAAGTAGCGCAATACTGGTATAATTTCCCTCCGACAATTAGGCATCCATAACAATTGATATCTTCTGGTTTGCGTGGTTCGTCGGCTGATGACCACGCTTGAGCTACTTTCCTCCTTCTCTCATCATCATTTCTCTGAGTGGCAATATACACCGGGCATTCAGTGCAAATGACCCCACAAAAAGCAATCATTCTTTGCATAATCGTACCTCTTCTTCACTTTCTCAACAAAGGGCTGAAATTTCGGCTAATCCATCTATTTCTAGGCGGCTTCTGATATCCTTCTTTCTTACGGTTATATCCACAACGCTTTTCAGTACACTTCATTATGGATGAATTTTCTTTCATATACGTTGGAGAGTATATGAAATTGACATCAAAAGTCAACAAGACATAGCATGAGTGTCATCATCGAAATTCAAGAAGGGGAACCAAAGACGTCCTGAAAGTCTCGTCGGAGATCTCGGTCTTCCGGGAACATCTTCCGGGGACAGGCATGCACTTTTGCACTTCTGGCCACCGTTTCTCATGACTGTGCCGCACTTGGGGATAGTACGTCAGTAATAGGACTCCGGGTTGCAAAGAGTATAGCGTCAAATAGAGGACTCAACCCCGAACGGCCTACGGAGCTCGCATTGCGGAGCTCGGTTTTCAGGGATTCTTAAAGAACGCCCGGAACCCGGCCGAGACGGTCGTTGACCATCTGGTCAGGCTGCCCTGAGATACCTCCACTTCGTTGAGCGAGAGGAGCCGGATAGTGTAGATACTCGTATCCGGATAGACGCTGTCCGGCAGGTTCAATGCCAGGACCGTGTCCGGATAGGCCAGCGTGTCCACGAAGAGCGGATTAACCAGGTTCATCAGGCTCTCCGGCTCGGTCACGAATGCCTTGAAGATCGCGACCTCGCAGTCATTGAAACCGGCCAGCTGGGCGAAGATCACCGTCAGCGTATCATCGCCTATCGTATCCTGCTGCGGCGCGTAGAAGTGCTGCTGCGCGGGCAGCCCGACCTCGACCGTCTTGAAGTAGTCGATCGACCCGTCTTCGAAAAATCCTAACCGGTAGTAGACGGTCGTGTTCGGCTGAAGGAGCGTGTCCCGGTCCAGATAGGTCATGAGCGTCTCTATCGGCGCCACGGTGTCGATCGCGACATAGGCACTGGCGCTTCCGATACTGCGCTCAACGACTATGCCGTCGCCCGAGGGCTCCTCCAGCAGCCAGCGCCAGGCGATATTGACGCTGATATCGGTCTTCTCGCCGAGCAGCGCACTTTCCAACCTGATCACGCTCGCGGCATGCCAAGCAACGGAGCCGAGATCGACCTCTTCGAGCAGATCACAAGATAACAGAACCAAGACCAGTGCGGCAATCAACAGCTTCTTCACTCTTCCTCCTTAGTTGTGCGTCAAATGGCACTTCTCAGCAGAAGACAGCGCGCTGTATCCGCCTCCTAATCCAGCCTGACGATCTTGGCCGTAACAATTCCGGTTGTCGTCTCCAGCCCCGCGAAGTACACGCCACCGGGCACCTTCCGGCCGCGCGCATCGGTGCCGTCCCACACCACGGCCGATGCTTGATCCTGGATGCTGGATTCTGGATATAGAACTCTGACCAACTTGCCCGCCGCATCGTAGATCTCTATCGCACGATCTTGAATCGAGTATCCAGTATCTAGTATCGAGTATCGTATTTCTGTGCTATGGTGGAACGGATTCGGCGAACACGTGATTCGTGCGATATCATTCGGAAATGCGATGAGATAGTCGTCCTTGATGCCGGTCAGGTCTGTGTTGATCAGCACGATATCGCCGCCGCTGCCCATCGTGTTGGCGTGAACGTGTTTGCCCGCGGCCGTCGCGTAACTCCCATCGCCGGCTATGTCCACGGAGAAGACCGAACCCGGCATGTCCACCGTGTAGTAAACATGCAGCGTGCTGTCGCGCTGGAAGATGTGCACTTCCGGATTAACATTGGCATCATCGCCCCAGGAACCCACGATGAAATACGCGCCATCATCGGTTATGTCGATGTCGTAACAGACCTCCTGCAAAACGCCACTGGAGACCGGATAATCGTAGATCCACAGCGGCGTCGATGAACCCGTATCGTGCACGACCACCTTGATCGTATTATGCGGATCGTTATACCAGCACGAAACCATGGTCGAACCATCGTTCGAGATGGCGATCCGGCTCAAATAGTACCCGCCGCCCACGTTATAGGACCACAGGTTCTGATAGGAAGACCCGTTCCACTCCATGAGCGCCAGGGATGGCCAGCCATATGCAACGAGATCGCCGTCGCCCGAGATGTCCATGGCGCTGTTGCTGGCGCCCATCGATATCTGCGCCCGCACAGCGAGGCTGTCGCGGTCGAAGACGATCAGGGTCGCCAGGGCAATGAACGCGGTGTAGCGGCCGTCGGCATTTATCTTCACGTACCTTGGAAAACCGCAGCCGGTGGCCTCATAATCGACCAGGGGGCTCGATGAATCGGCGTCGAACAACAGGAGATGCGCATCCGTACCGGCGGGCGCGGCGACGCAGGCGATCGTCGAGCCATCGTCTGATACCGCGAACGGACCATAGGAAGTGACGCTGTAGCCCGGGAAATCCTTGGCCCAGTCGGGTGTGCCGGTGCCTGGTCCGGTCCACTTGATGATGGTCACGCCGGAGGCATCTTTGTCAACCGCGGCCAGCGTGAACGCATTGTCGCCCGCGTCCGTGTAGAACTCCGTGCCGCCGTACCCCCATTCGGGCGTGCCGCCGCCCGTGGGCGCGAACAACTCAGCCTCCTTGGGCAGATTCAGATACGTACCGGCAAAGACATAGCCGTCGACCGTGATCGACGCGGTATTATATATCGCACCCGGTTGGTTGCACGACCAAACAACGGCCGGGTCGTCGGTCATGGACGAACCGCCGCTGGCCTCCAACCTGGTCTCACGCACGACCACCGGACCGTTCTCGGTGATGTGTATGAACATTGCATCGCCCTCGTGCAACGCGGCGGACAGACCCTGCGTCGAGATTATCACCAGGAGCAGCATTCCCAGAAATAGACCTTTCTTTGATGCGTGATTCATCTATTCCTCCCTGTGATCTGTGATTTCATCTCCCGTGCCGGACCGTCAACACCGGACACGAAGAAAGTCTGACCACCTTCTCGGTTACCGAGCCGAGCAGCAAGTGTTTAAACCCACTCCTTCCGTGCGTCGCGATGACGATCAGGTCTATCTTCTGCTTCTTAGCTATTCTGACAATTTCATCCACCGCTGACCCGCACGTAGTTATCGCCTGTACCTTGAGTTTCTTCGAGATCTTCTTCTTTATGACGTCATCGAGACTGCTCTTTGTCTGTTTCTTCTGCTCTGCCCTGTATGCTTTCACGTCAAACGCCAGTGGTGGCGGTGCGGCCGACGGCAATCCAACCGGCGCACTCGTGCTGAGGATCAACGGCGGGATGTCTTGCATCACGTGCAAGAGATAGAGCCGGGCTTTCAGTTTGAGAGCAAGGCCGTTCGCGATCTCTATCGCCTTGTAAGACGCATCACTGAAGTCGGTCGGACAGAGTATTTTCTTAAAAGTTACCATACAACCTCCCTTGATTCTTTTGACTGCCACTTATCTCATTACGCCAACATTCAGAACCACCCGATGGGCGGGAACGAACAGCACTCACTATATATAATACCACAGACAAGAACAAAATCAAGGTCTTTGGGTCAACTTTGGTGCGCATTTCGCCATTGACAACGCTGGGGTCGCGCCGTATCATGTGTCATGCGATTAGTGCGTTTTTGGCTTTCACGAACACGACTAAAGAGAATACCCCAGACATGGGTGAACAAACCCCGACAATCCATTGGCACGCCATAGATATCGACGAGGCACTCAGTCAACTCCGGAGTTCGAAAGAGGGCCTGGGCGAGGACGAGGCCAGAAGACGTCTGGAGGAAGCAGGGCCGAATACGCTCGAGGCAAAGGAGGGCACCAACCCTTTGCTGATGTTTGCCAAACAAGTCCACAACCCGCTGATCTACCTGCTGGCTGGCGCCGCCGTCCTATCTCTGCTCGTCGGCCACGGTATCGATGCCGCGGTGATCGCCGGGGTGATAGTTCTGAACAGCCTGATGGGCTTCTTCCAGGAGTGGCGCGCGGAAGGCGCGCTCGATGCTTTGCGCGCGATGGCTGCACCGCATGCAAAGGTTTTACGCGCCGGCAAGCGCATTGAGATCACGGCCGATCATGTCGTCCCCGGTGATGTTCTCATGTTGGAGACGGGTGACCGCATCGCCGCTGATGGACGGCTCCTGTCGGCCGACAATCTGCGCATAGATGAATCTGCCTTGACCGGAGAGTCCGAACCCGTGCACAAGGAACCCGGAGAGGCTGATGCTGATAAACCAATGGCCGACCGTCAGAATATGGTCTGGATGTCCACGAACGTGACCGGTGGCCGCGGCCGCGCGGTCGTGGTCGCCACCGGTATGCAGACCGAGATGGGCCGTATTGCCGGCGAAGTCCGCGCCACGCGCCGGGAGAGCACACCGCTCCAGAAGCGCATGCACAAACTGGGAATGGTCCTCGGTATCGGCAGCCTGACCCTGGCCGCAGCGGTGTTCGGACTGGGCATACTGCGGGGTCATGACCTGGTCGGGATGCTGATGTTTTCGGTGGCAACCGCGGTCTCGGCGATCCCCGAAGGGCTGCCGGCCGTTATCAGCGTTACCCTGGCCTTGGGCGTGCGGCGCATGGCTCAGCGAAACGCGATCATCCGGCGCATGCCGGCGGTCGAGACCCTTGGCTCCACGACCGTCATCTGTTCAGACAAGACCGGCACGATCACCAAGAACCAAATGACCGTGCGTCGGTTGTGGGCAGATGGACAGATTTTTAAGGCAACCGGCGAGGGGTATGAACCAGCCGGTGAAATACTAGAACCAAGCGGTAAGACCATCAACGAATTGCCCGGCACGCTCAAGAATCTTCTGACTATCGGCGTGCTCTGCAATAATGCTAATTTAAAGAAAAAGGATCAATGGCGCGTTGAGGGCAATCCCAGCGAAGGAGCGCTGCTTACGGTGGCGGCCAAGGTCGGCCTTGATATCGATGAGATCCGGACGGGCGCGCAGCGTGTTGCCGAGATACCATTTTCAAGCGATGCAAAATACATGGCAACCCTTTATCCGGACAAAGAAGGAGCCGGCAGTGTAGCATATATCAAGGGCGCTCCGGAATGGATATTGGAATTCTGCTCCCATATTGTCAAAGACGGCAAGCCGGTGGAACTTACCGAAGAACTTCGGAATGAGATCGCCGGGATAAACGAGGAATTTGCTGCGGATGCGCTGCGGGTCATGGCCGGTGCGTACCGGGACATACCCGAAGGACAGGATAAATTGGAGCAGAAAGACATAGAACAAGGTCTTACGCTCGCCGGACTCTGGGGAATGATCGACCCGCCGCGCGAGGAAAGCATCGAGGCCGTGAGCGACGCCAAGGAAGCAGGCATCCATCCGGTCATGATCACGGGCGACCACGCGGTGACCGCGCTCGCCATTGCCCGTCAGGTGGGCATTGCCGAAGATGGAAAGGCCCTGACCGGGCAGGATATCGAAAAGATGGACAAACCCGCGCTGGCAGAAGCAGCGCTTGAGGGGGGCGTATTCGCCCGGGTCACGCCCGCGCATAAAAGAAAGATCTTGGAAGCGCTCAAAGAACAGGGGCACGTAGTGGCAATGACCGGCGACGGGGTAAATGACGCGCCGGCGCTAAAAGGTGCAGACATCGGCATCGCCATGGGCCGCGCCGGTACCGAGGTTGCCAAGGAAGCCGCGGACATGGTGCTGACCGACGACAACTTCGCCACGATCGTGCACGCGATCGAAGAAGGCCGTGTCATCTACAGCAACCTGCGCCGTGTCGTTTTCTTTCTGCTGGCCACCAATCTCGGCGAAATAATCACGCTCGTCTCGGCCCTGATCATCGGTCTGGACCTACCATTGACCGCGGTTATGATCCTCTGGATCAATCTGGTCACTGACGGCGCCTGCACCATACCGGTCGGTATCGAGCCGAAACATGCTGACGTGCTCAAGCATCCACCGCGCGACCCCAGAGCACCCATTCTGGACCATCAGATGTTACTGCGCATGGCACTCCTCACACCCATCATGGCGGCCGGGACACTCGGTCTGTTCTGGTATGCGCAGCGCAACGGAGGGCTGGAATATGCACGGACTGTCGCCTTCACCGCGATGGCCGCGTTCCAGTGGTTCCAGGCGTTCAACGCGCGGTCAAACTATCATTCCATCTTCTCGATCGGTGTGTTCAGCAACCGATGGCTCCTTCTGGGCGTGGGCAGCGCGGTCCTGCTTCAACTCTTTGCAGTGCAGACCGGATTGGGCCAGACGCTCTTCGGAACCGCGGGTCTCGCATGGATCGATTGGCTCATGATCGTCATCGTATCGAGTTCGATCTGGATCGCCGATGAGATACTGAAACGACTCCATGTGTATGGCCGACCGTGGACCGAGAAGTGAGCGCCGATTGGTGATCTGTCAATAGGCATTAAAGAGCATCTCGGCCTGGCGCGGCAGGAAGACCTTGTGAGCCTTGAGCGAGTATATAGTCAACCCTTCGAGCGAAACCGTGTCATCCTGGACAACCATGATATTCTTGAATAACGGGAACTGCGCTTTCTTTCCGTCGCGTTCCACCACGAGCTGCCCCATGCTGTCCTCGACGCCGGCCGTATCGATCGTGATCGTGCAATTATCGAAAAGCACGCCGGCATCGGTGAAGAGCCGTTCCGTGAGGTCACGGAGGTCAAAACCCATGGCCTGCGCGCAGAGGTTTGCGATCTCCGTATTGTCGACGGTCTGCGGCGCCCGGTCAAAGCCGAAACTGAACATGGGCACATCAGTACCCGTATGGTCGAAGGTCGTCCAGCCGATCCCGGCCCGCCGGCTCAGCATCGGCCCGAGCACGGCGTCAAGATGGACGTACGGTGTATCGGCCAGTTCGGTCAGAATCATTTCCATTTCTCCGGCGGTCAGTTCGTCGATCCCGTAATACTCAGACACGATCTGCCGGATCACCGACGGATCCGTATCGCCCGCATCCTCAGTAATGAGCGCTCCGACGCCAGCCGCGGTGAGCAAAGGTCTCTTGATCCACCCCGCCATTTTATCCGGTGTGAATGTGTAGGAATTCACGCCCTCTCGGCCAAGCGACATGCCGCCTGTGCCGTGATCGGGCAGAACGACAACGAGGGTCCGCTGCCCGGAAGGCGATCTCGCAAAATCGAGCGCGACTTTCACCGCCCGGTCAAACGCCAGGTAATCGGTCACGACGCCGACCGGGTCGTTATCGTGGGCTGACCAGTCAACCTGACTGCCCTCGACGAGTAGGAAAAACCCGTCCGGGTCCCTGCTCAGTACTTCGATCGCCTTCTGCGTCATTTCGGCCAGCGACGGCTCATGCGGCGCGAGATAATGCCGATCAATATCATGCGCCATGTGGTTGGGCGCGAACATGCCCCACACTCTTCGCGTTTCTTCATCCAGACCCAGCAGCTCATCTTTCGTCGTGATGAATTCATTGCCGCGGGCTAAGAGAACTTCATGAAGATCCTCGCCGTCCCTGCGCAGACCCCTTGAAGCACTCCCCGGTACGTCTGAATCCCTGCTTATCAAATAACGAAACCCGCCGCCGAAGACGACGTCGATCCCCTGGTACACCATCTGCTCCATTATGATATTGTTGTCGTCCCGCGAATGCCAGTGGCTCGCGTAGGCGGCCGGCGTTGCGTGGCTGATGCGGCAGGTCGCGACCAACCCGACTGCCTTGCCTGCCAGGCGCGCGCCTTCGAGTACGGTCGCGGACGGCCGCCACTGCTCTAATCCGGGCAGCGCGCGCGGCTCGGGGATAAGGAGTGAATCGGGCCGCATTGACAGGAGTTTTGCCTTTTCCGAGTCTTCCCAGGATTTGAAACCGGTCGCGAACGCGGTCGCCGCGGCCGCCGACCCCGTGATCATGGAATTGGCGCAGTGCGTCCGTACCAGGCTCACATCCATCGAATCCTGGGTCAGCGGCGCGCCTTTACACCAGCGCGCAATGGTCATGTGCGCCACGCCGCAGCCGTCCGGCACGAGCACGATGACGTTGTGGAATCTTTCATCTTCATCCTGCGTTGCATAATGTGCCGCGCAGGACAAGAAGAATCCAACAATTATCGGGGACAGGCATAAACTTTTAAACTTCTGCATCATCAGCATTCTATTTTATGATCTCTATTTTGCGTGACGCTGTTTCACCCTGTGCTTCCAGCCGGATGAAATACGTTCCTGCGGGCAGATCCACGTTCCTGACGAGTTCATGACGGCCGCTACTGACGACCTCATCGACGAGCTTCTGGACTATTCTACCGGCCGCATCGTACACCGCGATGCGCACCGCGTCGGTTCTGTCCACGCGGTAAGATAACCGGATGCTATTGCGGCTTGGGCTCGCCACCTGCAGGCTGACCCCCGTGACGCCAACTCCGGGCAATCCCTCCTCTTCCACCACGCCGATCTGATCGAGATCGAACTCGAAGAAAGACCGGCCGTGGGTCGCGACCCGCAGCACGTGCGTCCCGTTATGCAGAACGAGATCGTCGACCGCGCTGTAAGGCAGTCCGGTTCCCAGCGGCTGCCAGGCCGCGCCGGCGTCCGTGGTGTAGTAAACCCCGTAATCCGTCCCGATGTACAGCACCGACGTGTTCTGCGGGTCGATCACGATCACGTTGATCGGTACCTCAGGCAGGTTTGAGGAAATATCGGTCCACTGCGCGCCGTAGTCCGTGGTCCGGAACACGTGCGGCTGGTACGAATCATACCGGTACCCGGAAAAAGTAACGTAAGCGACCGCCGCACTATTCGGATCGATTGCGACCCGGGTAACCCAGCGGTCGGGCAGGCCCGCATTGATGCTCGTCCAGTTCGTACCTGCGTTCGTGGTAACCCAAACATTCGCGTCGTCGGTTCCGACATATGTCACGTTGCTGTCGGTCCGGGAGACGGCGATGGTCGTGATCGTCCCGTAGACCAGGTTACCCGAACCCGGACCATTTGTCAGGTCGCCGCTTATCGCGTTCCACAGTCCGGCGCCGTTCGTGGTTTTGTATAACCGGTTCGCTCCGTAGTATAGGACAAGATTATTGTATGGGTCCATCACCACCGGTGTCGACCAGTTGGCCCGGTCATACGAACCGATGCCGCTGGTCGCCGAGTAGAAACTATTGCCGCCGTTCGTGGATTTCACGAGGTTCCCATACTGGGATTCGGCATATATGATATTTGCGTTCGTGTAATCAATGATACAGTAGAATCCATCGCCGCCGTAGATCATCTCCCAGTCATCGAGATCGCCGGTCAATGTCCGCAGCGTGCCGTTGTCCTGGGTGCCGCCGTATGTGCGCTGGGGGTTGAGCTCGTCGATCGTCGCCGCGTAGAACTGAGTAATCGGCAGGTTATAGGATTTAGTCCACACCGAGCCGCCATTATTCGAATAGTAGACCCCGCCGTCATTACCGTCGACGACGTGGTTCATGTTCGTCATGTCGAATTCGAGGGCATGGTGGTCAACGTGCTGTATGCCCGACACGTCTGACCAGGAATTGCCGCCGTTCGTCGTGCGGTACAGCGGCACGCCGAGAACGAATGCAATATCCGGGTTTGCCGGATGCACCCGGATCTGACCAAAATACCAGCCGAAATTGTAGTATAGATACGAAGGGGGTTGACCCGAAGTCTCGAACCAGGAATTCCCTCCGTCCGTTGTCTTGTATATCGCGTCAAGGTATCCGATCGAATCCGTGTATGTAGCATAGAGGACATTCGTGCTTGCCTGGCATAGGGCAATGCCGATCCGGCCGACATTGGCGCCGGATGGCAATCCACCGGTCAATTCAGTCCAGGTCGTGCCCATGTCTGTGCTGCGGTAGATACCAGAGGTTATGCCGCCCGCCTTGCGTCGGACCGGCGAGCGCAAGCGCTCCCACATCGCAGCATACACCGTGTCGGGATGGTTCGGGTTTATGCGCAGATCGATGGCCGAGGTCGAGTCAGAAATGTAGAGAACTTTTTCCCAGGTCGTACCTGCGTCGGTCGTCCGGTAGACACCGCGCGCGCTGTCCGTGCTAAACTGGGCTCCGGCGCCAGCAATGAAAATGATGTCCGCGTCGTCCGGGTGCACCGCGACCCGGCCGATGCGTTTTGTCTGGGCCAGTCCGATGTTCGTCCACGTCGCGCCGCCATCAATGGTGCGGTATACTCCGTCGCCGTCATAATTGTCGCCCGCGAGATTCGCTTCACCCAGACCGGCGTACACGGTATTCGGGTTGTTCGGGTCGATCGCCACATCGCCCACCGAAAGCGTGATGAAGTGATCGGTGAGCATTGTCCAGTTCACTCCGCCATCAGTGGACTTGAGCACGCCGCCGTCGGCGGCACCGGCATAGATGATGTTGCCGTTCGACGGGTGCAGGGCAATGCCCGTTATCCGGCCGCCGATGTTCGTAGGACCCTTAGGTATCCACACGCCCTGACTGCGGCCGGCGTATTCCTGCGCCATGGCCTGCGCCTGACGGTACGCTGTCTGATGAGCTTCGGCGTTGACGAGCCGCTGAGGGTAAGCACGCTGCATGTAGAACCAGTCGTGCGGCTTTTCGCCCTCTTCTTCTTCGTGCTCGGCATATTGCTCTTCCTCCCGCGGTGCCCAGGGAGCCCATACTAACAGGACACCGGCCACGATTACTATCAAGAAAAGCAGGTAAATAACAGTCCGCCTATTGGTCATATCTTTCTCCTCGGTAAATGCACTTCGTGATCCATCCTTCTAATGGCGGAGTAAGATCGCATACCCCGGCCTTCCCCGCAGACTACTATAGAGCAAAACGCCCGGCTGTCAATATCACAGCCGGGCGGTGACGGATCATCGTGCCTGACGCACCTGGTGACCGGAATGCGTGGGCGTCTTTAGGCGGTCGCCTTTGCCCGTTCCTCCTGCGACATCTTGGCCAGCCGTTCTACTTCCCTGGCGTCGAGTTTCAGTCCCTGCGCCACGCGGCTTCCGTACTCCGGATCAGCCTTGTAGAAGATCGCGGCCTGACGGAGCTGGATGCGCTTCTGCGCACCCCCGAGATGGTCGACAATATTGCCGATCAGGTGCTCCCGGTCCTCATCCTTCATCACCTTACGGTAGAGATCGCCGGCCTGCACGAAATCATCGTTGGGATGCGTGTGCGGCTGGCGCGCGGCCTTGCCCGAGAATTCCACGGCCGGTTCGGCCATTTCGGGCTGCGGCCCAGGACCGCCAAAACTGTTGGGATAGTAATTTGGGCCGCCCCCGCCATTCTCGTCGACCCGCATGGCGCCGTCGCGCTGGTAATTGGCCGACGCCGCGCCCTTGGCAGAATTCACCGGTATCAGATGGTAGTTCGGACCGAGCCGGTAACGGTGGGCATCATGATAGAAGATGATACGGCCCTGCAGCATCTTGTCCGGCGACGGACCGATGCCGGGCACGAAATTGCCCGGGCAGAATGCCGACTGCTCCACCTCGGCAAAATAGTTCTTCGGGTTCCGGTTGAGGACCATGCGGCCCACCGGCATGACCGGGAAGTCACCGTGAGGCAGTACCTTGGTCATATCGAAGGGATTGAATTTGTAGTTCTTTGCTTGTTCCGGTTTCATGATCTGCACCTGCACGTCCCATGCCGGATGCTCGCCGCGCTCGATCGCTTGATACAGATCGTCGGTGGCATGATCGGGATTCTCGCCGGACAACCGGGTCGCCTCCTGACGGGTCAGGTTCTTCACGCCCTGGACGGTCTTGAAATGGAGTTTTATCCAGTAGTACTCGCCCTTCTCATTCCACCACTTGAACGAATGGCCGGCATAACCGTTCATATGACGGTAATCTTTCGGCGTGCCCCGGTCTGAGAAAAGGATCGTCACCTGGTGGACCGATTCCGGCGTGAGTGACAGGAAATCCCAGAACATGTCCGGGTCCTTGGCATTCGTCGCCGGGTTGCGTTTCTGCGTATGAATAAAGTCGGGAAATTTGATGACATCGCGGATGAAAAAAACCGGCGTGTTGTTGCCGACCATGTCGTAGTTGCCCTCTTCGGTGTAGAATTTGACGGCGAAACCGCGGGGATCGCGCGCTGCATCGGCCGAACCTTTCTCTCCGCCGACCGTCGAAAAGCGCACGAAGACCTCGGTGCGCTTGCTGATCTTCGACAGGAAATTGGCTCTCGTGTATTTGGTCACGTCGTGCGTCACTTCGAAATAACCACCCGCGCCCGCACCCTTTGCATGCACAACGCGCTCAGGAATGCGCTCGCGGTTGAAGTGCGCCAGTTTCTCGGCAACGTGGATATCCTCAAAGATCGTGGGGCCGGGAACACCCACGGTTATGCTGTTCTGGTCGTCATCGACCGGTTTTCCAAAGTTGTTTGTCAGTTTCTTGTCGTCTTTTGCCATTTTGACCTCCTTTCACTGCCGCACCGACTAACAGATGATTTATACTCGATTGACCGGCAATAGAGAAAATGCCGCTAATCCCTGGCTTCGATCTTACACCTGTCGCACAACCCTTCCAGATGGACCTTCTTCCCGGTAACGACATACTTTCTTCTGATCTCAGCCGGCACGGTGATGTTGTCATAAGACCGGTAAGCGAAATCGATTATCCGGCCGCATTTGACGCACCTGAAATGGTGATGCTGGTTCAAGTCCGGGTCAAAACGCTTCGGATCGCCGGATGATTCCACGACCCTGGCCAGACCGATCCGGGCGAACGTCAATAGCGTAGTATTCACTGTGCCCAGCGAGATATTCGGATAGTACTTCCTGACTCGCGTGTATATCGCGACCGCCGACGGGTGCTTCCTCGACGAACGCAATTCGTTGTAGATGGCGACCCGCTGCGGCGTGACCCTCATGCCATGCCGGCGGCAGATCTGCTCGAAAGATATTTGTTCCTGCGGGGCACATCTTTTTTTATTCATATTTACTATTATATAGTACCAAATACTATTTGTCAATAGCAAATATCGCGATCCTTCTTCTGCTGGATCGCTATCACGGACCCTTTTGTCGCGCCGACGCCCATTCACTACGCAACAGCCCGAAATGCAGGCGGGCGATCCATGCGTCATGCCAGTAGATGACCTCCCGTTCCGTGCCTTCGAGAGCGAACCCCAGCTTCTCGCCCACACGCACCATCCTAACATTGAACGAATGCGTGTCAAAACCGAGACGGTGGATTTTTGAATTCAGGAATAAATAGTCGACCCAGAGCCGGAGTGCTTCTGTGCCGTGGCCTTTGTTCAAATATGCATCCTCGCAAATATCAATGCCAATGAGCCAGGCACCCGGAAGGCGCTTGTCGCCATAACGGTTGACCCAGCCGATCGGCCTTTCCCGATGGTCTTTGGGACAGATGATCGCGCGTTTCCGCGGTGAGGATTGACATTGAAGGAAATTCGTTAGAAATCTTTCGCTTGCTGCATCCGGCGATCCGTGATCCGTTTCCCACGGCGCATCGTACTGCAACCACCGCCCTTGCGTCATCCAACTCATATAGCACTCCAGATCCGAATGAAGACCGTCCCGCAGAATGGTTCTTTGCCCGGACGCTATCATCTGCATTCGCTTCCAGGTATGGGGGAAGTTATCTCAGCAAAACGCAACTGATCGTTTGGTTCTGCTGTCCGGTTGCGAGGTGGTAGTAATATACTCCGGTTGGCAAATCTCCGGCGTCAAAAACGAAGTTGTGTGCACCCGGCTGCAGTTTTGCGTCGACCAATGTTGCCATTTCCCGGCCGGCAGCATTGAAGATTTTCAGGGCGACGTGTTCGGCAGTCTGCAGAACCAACCGGATGTTCGTGGATTTCCTGAAAGGATTCGGCTCGTTCGGATACAGCCTGACCGTCGGTACAGGAATTACCATCTTGCTCTCGGCAATGGCGAACTGCCCGGCATAATTGAGGAGATTGAGCATGATCTCGGTGACACTGTTGATATCCTCGCCGTTGGTGAATACGATCGCGGCCGTGTTGTTGTTCCAGTCGAACGCGATCCTCGTGCGCGCGCCGTGCGACCAGCCCTGGTGACCCCAGATCCACCGGCCGTCGAGGAATTTCTTGTACCAGAAAAGCCCCTGTTCCGGGTTGAGCACTGGGTACTGCGATGTCGTCATCAATGCGACCGTCGCGCTGTCGAGGATCCGCACCGTATCATCAATCACGCCGTACTGCATGAAGGCCGTGAGGTGGCGCGCGAGCTGGCGCGAACTCGTCCGCATCGTGCCGCAAGGGTAATACGGCTTGCCGATGTGCCCGTAGGGAATATGAGCCGTGCCGTCCCAGTGGTAGGGCATCGCGATATTGCTCGTGTCCAATTCCGAAAGAAACCACGCCGTTTCATTCATGCTCAAGGGCATGAAAACAGAATCGCGGCACGTCACAGGAAAGCTGTCAGCAAGCTGCTCGATGATGTAGCCGCAGATAGCGGCGCCGATATTGCAGTAATCGTCCTCCGACGCCGGCGGCCAGGGATTGTAATTGTTCGGACTGTAGTATATGCCGCCCGGCACCAGGTATTCCTCGAGGAATTCGCCGAGCGGGATGGGCGAATCGCCCTGGATGTTGAGCGGACCGAGGATGTCGAAATTGTCATTGATGCTCGACATGTGGGTCATGCACATGCGGATGGTGATGACCGAGTCTGGATAATACGGATTGCGTACCGGAAAGCCGAGATGCATACCTACATCGTCGTCGAGGTCGAGCAGGCCCTGCTCCCACAACTGCATTATGGCCGCCGCCACGACCGTCTTTGAGATAGAGGCCATGTAAAAGAGCGTCGAATCGGCGACCCGAACGCTGTCTTCAAGGACCGCGTAGCCGTAACACTGATTCCACACGATCGCTCCATCTTTCAGCGCTATCGTTGCCATGCCCGGAATGTGATTCTCCGCCATTCTGTAACGAATCAGCGAATCGAGACCGGCCGAATCGCGGGGTGTGAAGAATTCGCCAGTACCAATGTACTCCGTACGGACGTCAAAATCCGCACTACCCACTTCGCCTGCGATGGCAGTCGGAAAAACGAGGCCGCAGAGTACCGTCAGCGCCATGCTCAGGATTGATTCATGCATAGTAGCCTGTAACAGTAACACAGACGCGGACAGAAGTCAAGAACCCAGCAGTTGATTTTGAACTCACCGGGGACAGGCATAAACTTCTAAACTTCGGGGACAGGCATAAACTTCTAAACTTTCTCCTTCAGTGCTTTGTATATGGCCATTGGTGATACACGAAGCAAGCGCGCAACCTCTGTCCGTCCAGCCCCCGCTTCCCCGATCAGATATCTGATAACTTGGCGTCGTAAGCGTCTCTCACTCAGTCCACACGCTCCTATGAGCATTTGCAGGTCGATGTTGAAGTGTATCTCTATCAACTCAGCCAGCTCGTCAGAATCCGGTTTGTTCTTGCGCCCAGTGGCGATACGACAATTCACCAACTGCCGAAATCCACTGTCTCCGATTACCTCGGCCGATGTTGTGTTCCAATCCACAGGATCATGCTCGGTATTCAGTACGAATTCCTTATACAATCTGGTTCGTTCACCAATATTCCCGAACTGCTCCAGGGTGATTTCTGGTTTTAGGAAGTTCGAAGGCGCCTCTCGAAGGTACATATGGTAGCTGCTCCACGGGTAGTCCACCGGATCGGTCACAAGGCCTGCTTCGACGGCTTGACGGTGTATGTATCGTGATAACCAGAGACCGTAGTTGTTCGCCTGCACGATCCTGTTATTGAACCGTTCGCCAAAAACATGCCCGATCCTTCCGGTGGCGCGATTGAAATATTGCGCATACCCACCGTGCAGACCATTCATGAATTGCGATATGTTGCCGGCCGGATCATGCACAAACAGATGAATGTGTGACTGCATCAATGCGTACGCGACGACATCCACTCTATGTTCGCGGCCGTGAATCTCAAGGAGATTGAGATATCTCTGATAGTGTTCATCAACAAGGAATATTGCTTGCCGGTTATTGCCCCAGGCATATATGTGATGATATAATCCCTCGCCAGAAATTCTGGGACGTCGAGCCATACCACTCCTTTCGAAAAACAAACACGATGAAAAGCTTCGAGATATCAGCAGAAAAGAAATTCCCGCTGTTCGTTTCTACTATATATACAATTAAAGTGCGCAAAACTACAACGCTTATCGCAAAGACGGCCGGATCTGGAAGTTTAGAAGTTTATGCCTGTCCCCGAAGTTTAGAAGTGTATGCCTGTCCCCAGGGAGAGGGACCAGCGCATTTTCCACGGCTCGCCCGGAGCATATGCGTACAGGGGCAGGTTGAACGCAATGCTGAAACCCGGGACCGGTATTGCCGGGATCGTCTCGGAACCGATGACCAGACGCACGCCGGCATCAAAGGCGAACCGGTCATGGTATCCGACATCCGAGAAGATCCTGATCAATGAGCGCGCCGGGAATTCAAGGTTCATAACGTACATTTGATCAGATTTGCTATGCAGGGTCTGATACCCGCGCATATTGCCGTCCCCCGGAATATGGAGGTGTTCCTGGGGTGAGTACGGCCCGGACTGACCGAAGAGAAGGTCGGCGAGCCAGTTAGTCCGCAGGGAGCCGCTCAGGAACAATTGA
>JACUUY010000199.1 GCA_014859085.1 Caldifarciminota bacterium | reverse complement strand
CATAATCTTTTGTCCAAGTGTGAATGAAGAGCGGGTCACTGCAAAAAATTCTGTAATCGTACAGAGTATCGATCACATCCCTTATGGCAGATTGCACAGAGAAACCCAAATCTGGGGAGAGCATATCTGGCATGGTTAGACCTATGAAGTAGAATTTGCGAGTTTTCATTTTCAAAAGACTGTCTTGTCCAATTTGTGCTGGTGTGATCATGTAGGCATAGAATTCCGGATCAAAGTATTGCCAAACATCAAAGGTTTGCGCCCCTACTGACATATGCGTAGCAGGGGCATGCGCCACCAGATAGAGTGGCAATAATGTCAACCATAATGTGACTTTTTTCATCGTATCCTCCCTCTATTTCTTCGGCACTTCAACGAAAAAGATCTCATAATTTTCAAGCAGAGTGTCTGTCTCACTATGTGTGCTAAACACTATACCCAGTGTATTAGTAGACAGTGCCATTTTCATACTATAGAGAGTAACCTGATAAACATCTGGCTCAGACCAATCACTTCCAGTGTCTTTGGTAGCGTAGTACAATTCACTAATTACTTCACTCCAAACCAGATGCAAAACACCGGCGTTATCTGTCACCAGACACGGCCATTCGGAGACGGTTGAGTTGGAGCAAACACTGGTCGGAGCATTCCATTGTGTATCGGTGAATTTGAAAGTGTAGGAAATATTTCGGTTCTGTGACCACGCAACATGGATTGTTCTTTCATTGTCAACGGCGATCGTGGGGCTCCCAATTCCTAATGCAGAATCGAGTGCCACTACCGTGGGAGAAGACCATGTGTCTCCTTGAGCATTTGTAGTGTATGTCATCCAATTTAGCGACGATGGTTCCTGCGTTGACGCTGTCCAGACAACATGCGCATAACCCTGAAGGTCAACCACAATTTCGGGTGATGACCAGGGAAAAGCATCATCCGTTGAAATCTGAACTGGTGTAGACCACGAGCCATTGTGTGCTTTTTTTGCGTAGAAAACGGGCCACGGACCTACCAGCTCCACCCAGACGATATGTATGTTGCCCCCATTATCAACCGCCAAATCGGGCCTGGCAGCCGCACCATACATACGAATAATCTCTGGTATCGTCCAGTCGCCATTCAGAGGTTTTCTTGTATAGAGCACTTCGCCCCCACCTTGAGGATTCGAATATTGACCAACGACGTGCAGAGTATTCTCGTTATCCACTACAACTTCAGGTTGGCGTTGCGGAGTTAGAGGTTCAAGAATATATTCGGGATCGGTCCAATCACCACCAAGCGGTCTTTCTGATATATATATGTCCAGAATGCCGTTAGGTGCTCGTTCTTCCCAGACGACATAGAAATAGCCTCTGGAGTCTGCGGCGATCGCTGGAAACTCCGATCGACCTGGCGTATTGGAAATATTTATGACATCGAGTGCCTCAACATCACTTTGACAACCCGTAGTAATAAATACCAGGAAAATCATTCCAACACAACATCTTCTTACAGAATCACTAAATTGAATTCCCATCTCTGTCTCCTCCTTGCTACACTGGTTTCAATATTTCAATCTCAATTACTGAGTTTAGACATTCCTCAGTGGCTCATAACCGTTTTGTGTGCCTGCCTGTACATATTCGCCTGTCTGCTGTCCCAACGGGACAGGTAGGCACGCGGACCGAGAATGAAAGTAGAGCCATGGATCCTTCATTGCATCATTCTTCGTCTTAGATTCCAATGCATCACCTCCTTGCTCGTCAAAATATGGTGTATTATCCATAATAACTCCTTTAAGATAAGTAACCAATAATTGCTCTGAATTGAGATTTGTTGACTCATGGCGTATTTCACTGAGAATGTTGGTCTGGTCAATATGCTGCTTTTTACATAAACCAAAACAAAGAATGCACTTCTGCACAATATCCCTCCTCTTATAAGACCCTGCTACAATTCTTTGCATTACAATTATGCCTCTTTAAGTTCAATCAACGTCTGCGTTTCGTTCTTCGTATGGCCTTCGATGTGAAATCCTGACCCTTTCAGTGGCCATGGAGGATCTCCACCGCGTAGTGCGTAGAGTGTGTCTACTAATGCATAAACGGCATCTTGATTGTCCAGCATGTCCGGTAGAGCCAGACCGATAAGATAGAATTTTCTCGCCCTCACCGCCAAAACGTCAGTCCTTGTGAGTTTAACGAGATTGTAGAATTCACTGTCATAGTTCTGCCAGACATCGAGCGTCTGAAGCCCGATATACCAATGAGTACCTACGTCATGCGCCGTGGCTGTCCCGCAAACGAGAACCGCCACAACTGCACATCTACATATGATTGTCTTCATGTTCCCTCCTTTACTTCATCTTCTGTCGTTACAGACTGTCTTCAGGTATCTTCAGATAATATATCTCGTAGTTACCTGATTCATTATCCGCCCATACGACATGGGCGTTGCCCGATTCATCTACCTGCAGGCTTCCACCGTGGGCAATCGAGGTACCCGCCGTATTGGAGATATTGTGCACACTACTCCACGTGAATCGCATCGTTGCCCTCGTATGCAATATGGAGATTCCCGTACACGTCAACTGTCATGCACGCTGGATTGTGGGCAAGCAGACCTGGCACAGTCATGACCTCTGACCACTGATCGCCTATCTTCACCCGATAACGCAATCCTGATTCTTCTATGTAACCCCACCATACTACATAGACCACATCACTAATACCAACCGCTATGCGCGGCAGCCGGACCACCGAATCCGAAAGCGTCGTTGAATGGGCAACAACTTGAATAGTGTCCCATGTACCATCAGCCCGGCGCATGCGATACAATGCCATATTGTCTGGTCCCTCAAAAATAAAATCCCACCAGCAGACATG
>JACUUY010000198.1 GCA_014859085.1 Caldifarciminota bacterium | reverse complement strand
AAGCCCGCACCAAGATCGCGGGCTTCTCAAAAGTCCGCTATGTCTACCAATTCCATCATCCCGGCATGCGAAGCGCAACTTCGCGGCTGATGGCCAATAGCCAATGGTTCAAAAAGATTATACACGGCCGATAGTCTAAGTCAACGCAGAGGAACATCGCGCTTGTCCGCCTCAGGCGGGACCGGGGCATCCAGCCTTCCCGCCGTCTCCGCGAGCGAAGCGATACTGCGAGTCCCACATCTGTGCAGGACGATACTGCGATTACTGCGAGTGCAACGATCCTGCGTGTCCGCCCCCCGTCATTGCGAGGAATCCCGCCTCCATGTTGCTTTCAATTATGATGATGCGCTGCGGGATGACGAAGCAATCTCACGGTTTTCGTAAACCATGCATTTATCATCACATACTGTCATTCTCCGGTTCGCCTGTTGGAAATATCGAGTGCAACGAGATGCCCTCTGGCTTGACCAGGGGGACCGGGGAATCCAGATGGGGTTATCACCGTAATCATTCTGTTATCGTCGTAATCAACCTGCATAGCAGGGTCCTTGCGCCTGCCCGCCTCAGGCGGTCTTGAATCTGTCGCGACGAGACAGGAAATGATCCGACCTTCACGGCCGCATGCCCTTTGTGGCCGCCCCCGGCCATTGGTACATGGCACTTGACAATCTTCACCATCTGATTAAAATCTATTCATATCATGAATAGAAGCAAATCAGGCAGGGTTCAGAAATATCGACCCCGGTGGCTGGCAGACAATATGAGACGAGCAATAGATGTTAACCCAATTATCATCCTCAGCGGAGCACGACAAACAGGCAAAAGCACCCTCCTGAAGAACGAGCAACCCTTTACCGGCTGGCGATATCTATCATTTGATGATATCGACGTTCTTGGCCAGGCAAAAGATGACCCGAAAAGTATCCTTTCGATACAAACCGATACTGTTATCGATGAAATACAGAAGGCGCCTGAAGTGCTGCCAGTAATAAAAAGCATCGTTGATGAGAACCGCGAGCGGCGTTTTCTGCTCTCAGGTTCAGCCAATTTGCTCTTGATGAAACAGGTTACTGAGACGCTCGCCGGTCGCAGCACATTTTTCCAGCTATTGCCGTTTTCATTCCGTGAATGGAGGTTCGAGGGAAAGCCTGAATGGTTCATGCAACTCATTGATGGCAACTTGCCGAAAGAACAGAAATGTCAACCAAATAACACACCTCTTCGTCTATTCCGGGGTTTCTTACCACCGATATTGAGACTGGATAGACATGACCACATATCCCTCTGGTGGGATGGATATGTAAGGACCTACTTGGAAAGAGACCTACGGGATCTTTCGGGGATCTCATCCTTGAGTGATTTCAAGAAAGTGATGGAGATACTCGCCATCCAATCGGGCTGCATTTTGAACGAGACCGACATCGCCCGTAAGTGCTCGATGAGTCAGCCAACAGTGCATCGTTACATAAACTTGCTCGAAACATCACACCTTTTCATAAAACTGCGGCCGTTTACAAAGGGGAAGATACGCCGTATAATAAAATCGCCGAAAGGATATTTCCTCGATCCTGGACTTGCGTGTTTTCTGGCCGGATACAACGCACCAGAGCTGATTCCTCCTGAATTTCTTGGCCATTTGTTTGAGACATTGATTCTACTCAATCTGAGCATAATCGCTTCGCTCACTCGCGCGCAACTTTTCTATTGGCGGACATGGGGTGGTAGGGAGAAAGAGGTTGATTTTGTTTTTGAACAAGCACAGAAGGCCATAGCGATCGAAGTCAAACTGTCACAACGAGTCGATTATGATGACATTCAGAATATCAAAGCCTTCATGGAGAGTCATACCAAGGCAATCATGGGCCTTGTTATTTACAATGGCAATGAAATGATCCATCTTACCAAGAATATAATCGCCGTACCCTGGACCGTGTTGTGTTGACATTGGTTCAAATGACTCCTCCAACCTGGACCTTGCACCTGTCCGCCTCCCCGCCCCCGTCATTGCGCCTGTCCGCCTCAGGCAGAAGAAGCGCAGCGACGAAGTCCCGTCCCGCTCCTACGGAGCGAGGACGCGGATCCTCGTGCTCCGCACGGGACAATCTCACGAAAGCTGGACCTTTTTGTTGAAGATATGCAGGGCAGGGCTTCAGCCCTGCAAACATGATGCGCAGTTCCGGCCGCAGACCTAAAGGTCTGCCCTACATTGGTTCAAAAGCATCATACATGGAGGGTCGGGACAATCTCACGCGGCCTCTGCAGGATTCCTGCAATTCGAACGATCGCCCTCTGAATACATGTTATAATCGCCGGGCGTCAAATGTTTAGATCTGACTCCACGACTACAATGCTTGCTTTATAAAACATTAACCGGGGAAATATCGCCTCAGGTAATGGTGCATCTCATCTGCGTCCTTGAATATTTGCGAACTTCTGCACAATCCCATGCATATAAGTTGAGGGTAACACTGGCAAATAGTTATTTCCTTGCCCCAAAAGGGCTCAATGAACATGACGTATACCGCATACAATCCCGAAAATAAAGGCAGCGAACAATGTTCCTTGCCATATATGCCTGCTTCCAGCAATCGGATGGGAACGGTGATTTCATCTTTGGCAATGTCTGTATCCATGTGCAAGAGTAGCAAGATGTTCCGGTTATTCACCTCTCTGCAATTCACAAACTTCTCGCCAGTCTCCTTGAGTAGTTTGACGAACCAGTATATGCGCTGCGTATTAAGAGGTGAAAGGTTGGTAGAGAAAAAGCTGAATGAAGCACCTTGATCACCAAATTTCTGCAGAAGCACGCCATCAATATTCCTTTGATCGCCAGCGGTCATTGTCAGTGCCTCTGTCTCAAT
>JACUUY010000249.1 GCA_014859085.1 Caldifarciminota bacterium | reverse complement strand
TCGACCTGCTGGCCGAGACCGAACTCGATTCCATCCTTGAGACGGCGCGCAGGATCAGCCCTGAATTGATGATCGTAGATTCGATCCAGGCGATCTACAAGACGAATCTTGCCTCAGCGCCCGGGTCGGTCGCCCAGGTCCGGGAATGCGGCGGTGATCTGATGCGGTTTGCCAAGGAACGGGATATAACGACGGTGCTGATCGGGCATGTCACAAAATTCGGTGTGATCGCGGGGCCCAAGACACTGGAGCACATCGTCGATACGGTTCTGTACTTTGAGGGCGATAAGACGCAGCAATACCGGATCCTCAGGGCGATCAAGAATCGTTTTGGTTCGACGAACGAGATCGGAGTATTTGAGATGACCGAGACAGGTTTGACCGAGGTCCCCAATCCATCGGGCCTGTTCATGTCTGATTCCACGGAGTCGGGTTCGGCGATAACATCGGTCATCGAAGGCACGAGACCGCTGCTCGTCGAGGTGCAGGCGCTGACCAGCCCGGCTGCTTTCAATTACCCTCAGCGCGTGGCAACCGGGATCGACTACAAGCGATTGGCAATGCTCCTTGCCGTGCTGGAGAGACGCGTGGGGATCAGGGCGCATGGGATGGATTGTTTCGTCAATGCGGTGGGCGGCATCAAAGTGATGGAGCCGGCATGCGATCTCGGCATCACGCTCGCGATCGCCTCTTCGGTGCAGAACAGAATAATCGATAAGGGTACGGTCGTGACCGGTGAAGTCGGTCTTGGCGGCGAGGTCAGGCGGGTGTATGGTCTTGAATCAAGGTTGAAAGAGGCCGAGAAACTCGGCTTCAAGACCGCGATCGTGCCTGGTAGTGGCAGTTCGGTCAGCGGCCGGACAAAAATGAATGTCATCGCCGTAAGCGATGTGAAGAGCGCTGTGAAGATTGCGCTGGAGCGGAACTGATCTGAGAGATTAGGAGGAAAAATGCTCTTTTTTAGACGGGAGAATAGATACGTCCTCGATTCTTCAAGTATCCTTGACGGTCGGATATTGCAGCTATTCAGCAAAGAATTCTACGAGGGCAGGATATATATCCCCAAACTCGTGCAGGAAGTCGCCAGCAGGGTGCTGGGTCCGGATTTTGAGAAGACCCTCGCCGGACCGGGCGGCAGCACAACAGTTGAGATCATTGCCGGGAAGAGTGAAGGTTCGAGCGAGGAAATCCAAGTCATTTCGGTTGCCGGTAAGAAGAAAGCAACCGTCTTTACGGCGTCTGACGAACTGTGCCGGCAAGCCAGGTCCTATCCGGCGGTCAAGGTGATCGATATCAGGGCTCTGTACCGTACGCTCACGCCGATCTTCGTGCCCAACCGCTTGATCGCGGTCAGAATATTGAAACGGGGGTTACGGCAGAACGAAGGCATCGGTTACATCGAGGGGGTGAAGATTGTGGTCGAACATGCGGCCAAGTATGTGAACCAGGTTGTCAATGCGCGCGTCTTGACCATGATCTCGTCGGATAAGGGCAGTCTCGTTTTTTGCAGTCTCGAGGATGGCTCGGTCAACACCACGGCATAAGGACACGGGACAATGAACCGGAGGCGCACGTAATAGAATATCTTGATGAATTGCTCGAGAAACTGACGATGGCCGACGGCATCGGCTATGCCGGCGACATCGCCGGCGTGATCGAACGGGCGGCCAGGGCCGAAGGCATGCAGGCGGTTTTGGAAAAGGATCGAAGCGTCAGCATTCATTTGAAGGGATCGGGCAGGGGCGCAGTCATGCTTGCCTGCCACATCGATGAGATAGGTTTCATGGTGGACCGGGTCGATGATGCAGGGCGCATATTCTTCAGTACGGTCGGCGGTGCCGATGTGCGAATACTGCCCGGCCAGGCAGTCAGCATACTTGGCCGCGAGCGCTTTGACGGGTATATCGCGATCAAACCGCCCCACCTTTCAGCCAAGGAGGAGCTGAAAAGGGTCCCGCGTCTGGAGGAGCTCTTCATCGACACCGGTATGGCGCCGGACATTGTCAGGGAGAGTATCAGCATTGGTGACTGTATCTGCTTCAACGTGCAATACGGGAAGATGGACGGGGGTTTGAGGACGGCAAAGGCGCTCGACAACCGGGCGAGTGTTGCATGCGGTATTGCGGTCCTCAGAGAATTGGCAAGGCTCGATCATGGGCTCGATGTTCATTTCGTGGCGACGAGCCAGGAGGAATATACCGGCCTTGGTGCCAGCGTTCATGCGTACCGCCTGCCGGTCGATTATGCCATCGTCGTCGACGTGTCGCACGGGGAACACCCGGATCTGAAAGAGCACGAAAGATTTCCGCTGAATAGCGGGCCGACGATCGTCCGGGGCGCGACCGTGCCGGCCGTGTTGTTTGACCGGCTGGTCAATACCGCTCAGAGATCGGGAATACCCTATCAGATAGAACCGGCACCGAGTGCCACGGCGACCGATGCCGATGATATAGCGTTCAGTCGCGAGGGAATACCCACCTGCATTATTGGTATCCCGCTGCGCTACATGCACACGCCGGTCGAGGTTGTATCGCTGGGGGACATCGAGGCAGGGGTTCATCTGATAACGAATTTCATAAAAGCTCTGGAAAGCGCCCGGACCATGACATGAAATAACGGACAGTATCGCACTATGACGAGGCTTAGTCCGCGTGGCACGCGGCTAAGCCTTTTTTATTTCAATGCGCGGCATTCGCGTTTCCGTCCATTACCTTGACTTCGCGTGAATGTTCTGGTAGAATAGTCCATGGCAAGGATACGTATACTGGCAGATGGTGTACGCGGAAAGATCGCCGCCGGAGAGGTGATAACACGTCCGGCATCGGTGATCAAGGAACTGCTTGAGAATTCCCTGGATGCAAAGGCAAAAAGGATCGAGGTCGAGATAACGAACGGCGGCAAGGACAAGTGCCTGGTCAATGATGACGGCCAGGGCATGGACCGGGAAGATGCAGGACTTGCGCTCGAGCGATACGCGACCAGCAAGATATATTCGATCGACGATATCGACCGTGTCCTCACTTTGGGCTTTCGCGGTGAAGCCCTGGCGAGCATCGCTCAGGTATCGAGGTTCGACATGGAGACATCAGATGGCCTGGTCGGAACTATGGTCATTGCCGAGGCCGGTATCATCAAGAGCATCCACGATTCGGCACGTCCCCGCGGCACGAGGATTAAGGTCTCGGATCTTTTCTTCAATTTTCCGGCCCGTCTGAAATTCATGAAGTCCGCGTCCTGGGAGCGGCGCCTGATAACCGATTTGATCAAAAACTATGCGTTGATCCAACCGGGAGTGTCATTCTACCTGAGCGATGGAGGGCAGGAGATCCTGAACCTGCCGGCGGCGGGCTCGACCCGCCAGCGCATTAAAGTGGTCTATCCCAGGTACCCGACCGACCATTTGATCGATATCGATCTCGATCTGGGGACGACGCGCATCACCGGTTTCGTTTCCCATCCCGCCGCGGCGTCGAGGAACGAGTTCGGCAACATATACGTCAATTCACGGCCGGTCAAGTACCCGCGTATCTATCGCGCGCTGCTCGAGGCGTACCAAAATCCTCAGAGTCCCCCGGCATTCATGCTCGATATCCGCGTTGACCCGCAATCGGTCGATACTAATATTCATCCGACGAAGAGCGAAGTGAAGTTCCGGGATGAGCGGTACGTGCTGGACCTTCTGATCCAGACCGTCAAAGGGGTCATATACAAGAAGCCGGTGACGGTGGAATACGGGACGGTGCCATCGGACCGGCCCAGGGCAGTGACTCAGCCCGGATTGAGCCAGGACATGGCTGCTCCTTACGTCGCGGCCGTGACAACCGAGACCGGTCGAGCGGCCGATGAATTCTGGCAGCTCCACGAGACCTACATCCTTGCCCAGACGAGGTCGGGGTTGATCATTGTCGACCAGCATGTCGCGCATGAAAGGATCATCTACGAATCCATAATGCACGGCCGCGTTCAGTCACAGCGCCTCCTCTTTCCCATCACGATTGAACTCACCCCTGAAGAACACCGGGTGTATGAAAAGACCAAACACGTGCTCGCCGAGATGGGCATCGAGTTCAAGGAATTCTCTGCACATACGATCGTCATTGACAGCCTGCCCGCCGACGCTCGCACGAACCGTGAGGAGATAGCCGGCATGTTCGGTGAATTGGACGGACTGGGCAATCTCATTGAAGAGAAGAGCGAGGTCGCGCGCGTGCTTGCCTGCCGCGGCGCGATCAAGGCCGGTCAACGGCTGTCACCAGCGGAGATGCAGTCACTCATTGACCGCTTGTTTGCCACTGAGAATCCCTATATCTGCCCGCACGGCCGTCCGATCGTTTTGCGCTGGACGATCGAGGAACTGGCGTACCGGTTCGGCCGAACCTGATGCCGAATTGACACCGCAAGCGATTTCCATATAATACGCCGATGGCAAAGTTCTTCATCGATGGAGGGGCGCGTCTATCCGGTGAAGTCAATGTCTCGGGCGCGAAGAATTCCGCCCTGCCGATCATCGCGGCGTCCCTGCTCACCAAAAAACAAGTAGTACTCGAAAATATCCCGGATGTTCATGATGTCCGGACGATGATACAGTTGGCCGAATATCTTGGTGCACGCGTGGAGTTCAAACGCAACGTATTGAGGATCCATACACCACGGCTGAGGCGTGTCGCAGCGCCGTACGACATTGTCACGAGGATGCGTGCTTCTTACTACATGCTCGGCACGTTGATCGCCCGTAACAAGAAGGCGGTGGTGGCGATGCCTGGTGGCTGTGCCATAGGCCCGAGGCCAGTCGACCTGCACATCAGGGGGCTGGCCGCGCTGGGTACTAGGATCGAAATAAAGGATGGTTATATTCACGCCCATGCTCAAAGTATCGCCGGCAACAAGATCGATCTGCAGGGTCCCAAGGGAACCTCGGTCGGAGCAACGATAAACGTCATGCTCGCAGCGTGCGGTGCATCCGGCACGGCAGTGATAAGCCCGGCGGCGGTCGAGCCCGAGGTGGTCGATGTCGCGAATTTTCTGAATGCGCTGGGCGTGGAGATTAGCGGTCAGGGAAGCCATGAGATAAAGGTCCGCGGTTGCAGCGGTTTAGATCAGGGGGTCCGATACCGGATCATTCCGGACCGGATCGAAGCCGGCACGTTTGCCGTTGCCGCGGCGATAACCGGAGGCGACCTTCTGCTCAAGGGGGCGGCCCCCGAACACATGACCGGCGTGATCGAGAAACTGATCGAGATCGGAGTGCGCGTGAAACTTAATGGCCGTGGCATCTCGGTGAACGGCCACGGCAAGAAGAACGCGGTGAATATCTGCGTCGCGCCCTATCCCGGTTTCCCGACCGACATGCAAGCACAATTCATGGCCCTGCTGGCGACAGTTCCGGGTACGAGCACGATAAGGGAATCGATCTTTGAGAACCGCTTCATGCAGGCTATCGAGTTGATGCGCATGGGCGCGGATATTACGATCGAGGGCGACACGGCGGTGATCGACGGCGTGCGTGAGTTGTCGGGCGCACAGGTCATGGCGTCTGACCTGCGCGCTTCTTCGGCGCTCGTTTTGGCCGGTCTGGCGGCCAGCGGGACGACCATCGTGAGGAGGGTCTACCACCTGGATCGTGGCTACGAGAGGTTCGCTTTCAAACTCCGCCGGCTGGGCGCGCGCATACGACGGGGCAGGTAATGAGGCAGTTGAAGAAGGTGGTCAGTGTCGCCGGTATCAGGATCGGTGGCAACAATCCGGTCGTGGTGCAGTCCATGACTAAGACCAAGACCGCTAATGTCCGGGATACAGTCAGACAGATACGCCGCATTCAGCGTGCGGGTTGCGAACTCATCCGCTGTGCAGTAGTGAACAGGGATGATGCCCGGGCCCTAAAAGAGATCAGGGAAGCGGCCACGATCCCGCTCATTGCCGATATCCATTTCGACTACCGACTTGCGCTGGCCGCGATCGAAGCCGGTGTCCACAAGATACGCATCAACCCGGGTAACATCGGCGAACGTTGGAAGGTTGAGGAAATAATCAGGGCGGCAAAGGGTAGTGGTATCCCGGTGCGGGTCGGCATTAACTCGGGGTCCTTACCCGGAGGGATCATTGAGAAATACGGACGTCCCACGGCCGATGCCATTGTTGAGGCCGCGGAACAGGCACTCTCGGTTTTTACGGAAAACGACTTCTCCGATATCGTGATCTCGGCAAAGGGCGCCGACGTGCCGGATACGGTCGAGGCGTATCAGATATTGAGCGCGCGCTTCGATCATCCGCTCCACATCGGTATTACTGAGGCCGGGTTGCCTTTCCAGGGCGGGATAAGGAGCGCGGTCGGATTGGGTATTCTGCTCAATCAGGGCATTGGAGATACGATGCGCGTGTCACTCACGGCCGATCCAGTGCACGAAGTGGCGGCGGCTTACACGGTGTTGAGCGCCCTGGGCCTGCGGCATCGCGGACCGCTGCTGATCAGCTGCCCGGTGTGCGGGCGCTGTGATGTGGAACTGGAGCGTATTGCCCGCGCCGTTGACCGCCGTTTGAAGGCGTACCAGCCTTTCCTAAAAGTGGCCGTGATGGGATGTGTCGTCAACGGGCCGGGCGAAGCACGGGATGCGGATTTCGGGATTGCCTGCGGCAAAGGTCTCGGTGCGGTATTTGTCAGGGGCAAGGAGGTCAGGAGAGTGAAAGAAGACAAACTCGTGGACACCCTGTTCGAGGTCATCGATGAGAACATTGATAATTGACAACTACCAGTCGAATTCACCGCAGATCGAGAATCTGTACAACGTGGTCAAGGATGTCACCGTGCACACCGTGGAGGTTAAGGATTATTCGAGTCTCAACCCCGGTGAGGAATTCAGTCTCTATGATGTGATATTGCTTTCCGGCTCGCCGCGCATGCTTGCCGAGCCGGGTATCATGGATGCTTATGTGCACGAGGTAAATTTCCTCCGGAATACCGACAAACCGCTGCTCGCCATATGCTTTGGCCATCAGTTAATGGCGCTGGCGTTCGGTGCGGAGGTTGTCGAAATGGATGAAGCGGTCAAGGGGTATTACATGGTGGAGCGGATGAGCAATGACGAGATCTTCGAAGGATTGGCCGAGAGGTTCCTGGTCTGTGAATCGCACAAGGAGATGGTTGCGGAATTGCCTTTTGGTTTTGGGCTCCTTGCCACGTCTCCGGGTTGTCCGATCGAGGCGATGAAGCACAACAGACTTCCGATGTATGGTGTGCAGTTCCACCCGGAGAGATTCGACGGGGCTCATCCTGCAGGCAGGTCGATTTTGGAGAATTTCTTTACGCTGGCTTCCTGGTACACCAAATGAGAAGGGAGTTTTGAATGAAAAAGGACCTGGATCAGTTGATGAAGAAGATGGGAATAGACGCTATTCACGCCGAAGGGCATGCTAATCGCGATGCGGACCTCTATTACCTGCTGAATGGAGTGAACATATACGCGCATTACATAAAGAAGAGAGGTAAGCCGGCCTGCGTTGTCCACTCGCCGATCGAACGTGAAGAGGCACAGAAGACCGGCCATCAACTGATAAACATGAACAATTACGATCTTCGCCGCATCGCGGAAAAGTATCAGGATCAGCGCAAAGCCGGCGCTCACTTCCTGCGTTTGCTTTTTGATGAACTGAAGGTCAAGGGTAACGTTGTCTTCTACGGCAGTTATCCGGTGGGCGAGGGCTATGCTTACCTCAGGCAGGTGGCGAGGTTAAACCGGCATATCAAGATATATGAAGGCAAAGGCCGCGGCACGGGCCTGCTTACTACAGCCCGCCGGACCAAAGACCAGGGTGAAATTGCGCGCATAAAGAAAGTGCGCAACAGCGTGGTCCGCGCCTTCAACGTGATGCTTAAAGAGGTTCATCAGTGTAAAGTCAAAGACGGGTTCATTATGCGCGGCCGGAATGCCAGACTCTCAATAGGCGATCTCAGGAATATCATCAGGCGTGAGTTGTTCGCGTGCAAGACGATCGATTCGGCGGGGATGATCGTTGCCCAGGGTCGTGATGCCGGGGTACCGCATAACAGCGGCCGTGACCGCCAGCCGGTGCGGCTCGGTCAGCCAGTCGTGTTCGATATCTTTCCGCAGGAGTTGGATGGAGGTTATTTCTTCGATTTCACGAGGACGGTCTGCTTCGGTTATGCACCCCGGCCGTTGAAGATGTTGTATGACACCGTATCGTGCGCCCACGATTACGCCTGCAGCTTGCTCAAAGTGGGTCGAAAGACCAGGGACGTCGAGCAGAGTATATGTGAATACTTTGAATCGAAAGGACACCGGACATTCCTGCACACCCCCAGGACTCAGGTGGGCTATTGTCATTCCCTGGGTCACGGCATAGGTCTAAACATTCACGAGAATCCCTTCTTCAACCTGCTCAAGACGAACAAAGACCGCATTGAACCGAACATGGTATTCACGATCGAGCCGGGTCTCTATTACCCAGATCAAGGCCAGGGTGTCAGGATTGAAGATGTAATTCATGTGGACGAGCGGGGCAGGATCGTCAACCTGACGAACTACCCCCGCCGGCTGGTCATACCGCTTTGATCGACAACGACGTCCTGCTGGGTTTTCAGAACTATCTTCTTGCCCGGGGCGATGAACTGACAACCGTTCAGGCTTACCAATATGATCTGAAACAGCTGGGGTCTTTCCTCTCACATGGCAAAAAGCAATTAACTACCGCGACCACGAACGATCTGAGGTCCTTCGTCCATTACCTCTTCGACATGCGACTGAGCACGGTTTCGATAAACCGCAAGATATCGGCGCTCAAGACTTTCTATCGCTACCTGGTGCAGTCCAAGAGACTGGCGGCGAGCCCCGCGGAAGAACTTGAATTGCACAAGGCGCGCCGCAAGTTGCCCCTCGTCCTCACGGTCGATGAAGTCAGCGCGATCCTGGAATCGGCCAGCGCGAGCACGCCGCTTGGACTCCGCGACCGGACATGCCTGGAACTGTTATATTCATCGGGGTTGAGGATCTCCGAGTTATTGAACATGAAGGTCAGCGACCTGCGGCTGCATGAAAACATGCTCAGTGTCATAGGAAAGGGGAACAAGCAGCGATTGGTGCCGTTCGGCAACAGGGCAAAGCGGGCGGTCGAAGAGTACCTCAGCGCCGGAAGGCCGGCGATCCTGAAAACACGTTCATCACCGCTGCTCATTCTGAATGTGCGCGGCAGGAGATTGTCACGCATGGGCTTCTTGAAGGTATTGCGCAGCTATCGGCTGAAATCCGGCGTGACAAAGAGAGTGACGGCGCACACGTTCCGCCATTCATTCGCCACCCACCTTCTCGAGGGGGGGGCTGACCTCAGGGTCGTCCAGGAACTGCTCGGGCATGCGAACATATCAACTACCCAGATCTACACCCACATCGACCGCGAGTACCTCAAGGAGATCCACCGGCAATACCACCCGCGTCCGTAGCAGTATCTTCAAAGGTCCTTGACTTCTACAAAATGACGGTTATACTATGAGGATTCTGCGGGAGTAGCTCAGTGGTAGAGCATCACCTTGCCAAGGTGAGGGTCGCGGGTTCAAATCCCGTCTCCCGCTTTGTCCCGCTTAAGGCGGCATAGCCAAGTAGCAAGGCGGCGGTCTGCAAAACCGCTATTCGCCGGTGCAAATCCGGCTGCCGCCTCTCCGTCAATCCCCCCTGCGTGATGGAACAGCAAGGTTCGTGCATGGCCGGCTGCCATTGACACCCGGACATGCCGGGTTATAATGAACACAAAGGAGGAGTATGGGACTAATAGTATTGTTGCTTCAGATCACGGGTTCGGGGTTCACTGCACCATACACGCCCGTCATCCGTGGCGCCGGTGGGCCTGACGCCTACGGCTACCGGTGGGTCGACAGCGACACGGTCGCGCCGTCGCTGCCCGTACCGACCTATAACTGGATCGATATCTCCGCAATCGGCACTCAGGTGACCGGGCTCGGTGATGATAATGTGGTCGGACCATTCTCGCTCGGTTTCGATTTTCCGTACTACTGGTATACGGTCAATTCGTTCTACGTCGGTTCAAACGGCTACATTGCTTTTGGCGATAACTTCCTCGAGGCGGCTCCCTTTCCGACGATACCCAACACCGCGCGCCCCAATAATTTTCTCGCCCCATTCATGTCGGACCTCGATTTCAGCGCCGGCAGCCCGGCGTGTTACTACTGGACGAATGCCGCGCAGGATACATTCATCATCTCTTACCACAACGTGCGCTGGTGGAATAGTCCTGCAAGTCTGAACACATTTCAGATCATTCTCTCCCGGCCGGACAGTTCGATCCTGTTCCAGTATCACACCCAGCAGGGGACACCATATGGTGGCTATGTCGACGGGCTTACCGTTGGCATCGAGAACATTACCGGTACGGTCGGCCTCCAGTATAACCATGACCAGCTGCCAACGGGCAACGCGATCCACAGCGATCTTGCGATATATTTCTACCCTCCGGAAACCACAACATACGAAGTACATGATATCGGCATCGTCAGGATCATGAATGAGTATTCCGGCGGGTTCTTCCTCTATAACGGCGACACGGTTGATTGCTGGGGATTGGTCAAGAACACGGGGAACCAGACCGAGACCGGGATCAGCGTCTACTGTCAGATACGGAACGCATCGAACCAGGTTGTCTTCGCCGATACGATGACGATCGCGTCGCTCGCTCCGGGAGATACCGACTCGCTGGTCTTTTCCCCCGGCTGGTCAACTACGACCAACGGCTTGTACCGCTTGAAGATCAAATCCATGCTCGGTGACATCGTGCCGTCAAATGATTCGATCATGCTTGAATTCAGGGTCGTTACTTATCCGGTGGAGTTGCAGTATGACGGCGGTACCGCTCAAACCGGGTATGCGTGGAACGGTGATAATTCAGGTTACGGCGTGAGGTTCGTGCCGCCCGTCTACCCGACGAAGATCAACACGGCAAGGTTCAATGTCAACTCGGTGACCGGCGCGCCGGTCGTGACCGTGCAGCTCCTCGACGACGACGGCCCCGGGGGTATTCCTGGCACGATCATCTACCAGGCGCAGCAGACCGTGACCGCTGCCGGGTGGTATGACATCGATGTCAGCGGCCAGAACATAGAGATCGCTGAAGGCGCTTTCTTCGTGGGTTGTATTTCCAACACTGCTTCGGCTCCGTATTTCGGCATGGATACGATACCGCTGGCCGGTCGCCAGACATGGGAGTATACCGGTGTCTGGGCGCCTTACCGGGAGAACGAGACGCACGATGTGCTGATCCGGGCGGTGGTCACGTTCGGCACGGGTATTGAGGAGTTCGAATTGCAGCCGGAACAAAGTATCTCGACGATCAGCGCTTCGCCGAATCCCTTTGCCAGGACCACGGCGATCTCGGTCCCGCCGTATTGCAGGAAAGTGGAGATATATGATGCGGCCGGCAGGATGGTGAAAGTCCTCGACGCCGCCGACGGGTTTGCATACTGGCACGGTGATGACGAGGCAAACACGAGGCTTGGTCAGGGTGTCTATTTCGGTGTTGCGGCCGACAAAATGATCAAGTTGATACTGCTCAAATAGAATAACCTGCTAGCGCGATTCTTACCAGGGGGCCGGGACTCTGTGCGCCGGCCCCTTTTTAGTTATGCGGGCGCCTCAGTTGATGGTGCTGGCATGCCGGCGGTTCATCCCATCTGATCACTGCACGACCACGACTTTCTCCTGCGCGATCAGCGTACGGCCATCATAGACGTGCATGAAATAGACCCCGGGTACAGCGATCTCGACCCGGTTGTCCTTCTGCTCGGCCACGAGCCGGCCGTTGGTATCGAATAACTTGACCGTCAGATCGTTCGCGTCGAGACGGAGCGCGAACCGGCCGCGGCTGGGATTGGGGAAGATGATATTGCCGGCTTGCCCGGTCCGGACGATCTCCTGGGTTGCCGCGCCCTGAGTATTATAGAATGCGAAATTACCCCGGTACCGATACCAGTTGGTAACGACCAGGTCGAGATCCTCGGAATAGGTGTAGTCGACCCAGAGCGTCTCGGCCTGGGTGAACACGTCGCTGACCGATACCCAGCCGTCAATGAAGGAGAAACAGTACTGGTCAATACCGAGCACGCCGCTGCTGCTTCTGATCTGGACTATGTTCTTCAGCCAGCGGTTCTCGAGGTAGAATACGCGCTGCGTCGGGCTGACGATATGCGGTTCGTCCGTTACGCTGGCGGGCAGCGTGTTGTCGATGTCACCAAAGCATATGTTCTCGCAGACCAGATGATAGATGCTCGTCGGCGGCGACCACTGCCACGAAGGCGTTTGCGGCAGTATCCCGGATGAATTCTCGAAGACCTTGACCGATTCCCACCAGCCGCCGGCTGCGAGGTCGAGGTCACCGTCGCGGTCGACATCCCCGAGGGCCACACACGAATAGTACTGTAAGTTCGGGCTCGTCCAGGCCGGTACGGTGTCAAGGATCGAGCCGTTATTGAGATACAGTTCGCAGTTGCTGATGCCGCCGGTTTGTGCGTTGTTCGCGCAAACCATGTCAAGGTCACCGTCATTGTCGATGTCGCCGAATGCGATCTTCAGCGTGCCGAGGCTGTTCGCCGACTGCCAGCAGGGCGTGCTTTCAAGCACGGCGCCGGTATTGCGGTAGATAAGATTCTTCCGGTGGTGCCCGGCAAGGGCGAGGTCCAGGTCCCCGTCCATATCGATGTCGACCCATACCACATCGTAGAAGTAGGATGCGATATCGGTCTGCCAGGCCGCCGCGGTGTCGAGAACTCCGCCGTTGTTCAAATAGACCTTGGCGTGCTGCAGGCTTCCCGTGTATTCTTCACCGCAGGCGACAGCAAGATCCGCATCGCCGTCGCCGTCGAAATCGCCAAAAGCGCAGGCGAACGAGTTGTCCAGATGTGCCGGTTGCCAGGCCGAGGTCGGTTGATAGATGCCCGAGAGGTTGTAATAGAATTTGTCATACTGCGGTGCACCGGGGTCACCGTAATTGGCAACGGCGAGGTCGGGATATCCGTCGCTGTTGATATCCGCAACGCTGATGTGAGCATTGTAGCCGATGTCCGCCGAGATCCATGAGGCGGTTGTTTCCAGAGAACTGCCAGTATTGTAGTATACGCGGTTCGGTTGCTGGGCCATATCATTGCCGTTGCCGGTCACTAGGTCAAGGCTCCCATCCAGGTCGATGTCGACCAGGGCGCCGCCGGTCGAGTAATCATTGTCGGTCGATTCCCAATCGGGCTGGGTGGGGTAGGGTATCAGGAGCAGCAAACACAGTGCAAATGTGCTCATATTTTTCCTTTCATAACGTTTCGTTCAATTATATTGATGCGGACCACCGTGTCAATGTACCGCCTGCCTGCATACAACCCAATCTTGACAGAGTACTGCATTGATTGTATAATCCGCCACTGGTAATGAATGTTCCCGGCGGTAAACTCGACCATTGTTTGAAAGGGGGTGAGATTCATGGAATACGGTGCGCAGCCGTCATACTTCGCGGCATACTGGTTGTTGTGGCTGATAATCTATGTCTACATATCGTTCTGCCTGATGACGATCGCCAACAAGACGGGTACGGCAAACGCGTGGTTGGCGTGGATCCCTATCGCAAATATATACCTCATGTGCAAGGTTGCCGGAAAACCGGGCTGGTGGCTCATACTGTTTCTGATCCCGATCGTTAACATCATCATCAGCATCATTGTCTGGATGAAAATATCTGAAGCCAGAAAGAAACCGGGTTGGTTGGGTATTTTGATGATAGTACCATTCGTCAATCTTATCATCCCCGGTATTCTGGCTTTTGCTGATTGATCGAAACTGCTTGTCTTTACAGGGGTGTCCGTTCGCATAACGCGGGCGGGCGCCCCGGTATATGTCATAATGGATGGTCCGTCTATCGGGTAGCGGCGCTCGCGTGGTTATGTATGGTCTTTTGTAATTGATTCCAGAAATGTTTTTGTATTCTTGAGAAGCTTATCGTATTTTTCTTTGATGTCAAAATACATCTCCTCGTAGTTCTCCGCTGGTTGTTTTTTCATAGGTTCGACCGCTGCTTCTGTTTCATCATGCAGCATGGCCTGGATCGAGGAAAGAGCATCATCCGGACCTTTCTCCGCGCTCTCCGTTTCCTTGGCGCGGGTCGCCTCGAGGAAACCTTCTTCTTCAAGCCAGGTTCTCGGATCGACGAAATCCCCGGGTTTTTGCTTCTTCACCCAGGATTCGCGTGCTTTCTCGTAGTCGATGACGAGTCCGGGACACGCTTTCTTGATGACTTCGAGATACCGGTTGGGAAAACCGAGGTCGTTGTCCGCATATTTTATTAATTTGTACCCTTTGTACAGGCTCGTGAACACGTTCTTCGCTTCCTCTTCGCTTTCCTTGTATATTGCGATGACCGGCGGTATGTTGATTGCAAGTTTCTGGCATACGCGCTCGATGATCGTTTTGGACAGCATTTCGGACAACAGATTCACGTTCGCGATAACGAGATCCAGATCTTTCTTGAATTTTAGAAAAAGCTGGAGTGCCTCCTGGATCGAGGCGACGCCAATGAGCCGTTCTCGACTGATGAGGTCTGCGAGGTTCTTGCGGATCTCCTTGTCCGGTTCAACGAGAATAATCATAATTCTAGTAATTATAGAGTATTTGCTGTCTTTGTCAAGAATGAAGCACCGGTACATATGATATGCGCCAACGCTCGCCGTGTCTGCAACATCGGTGATCCAGACCATGTCTGCTGCTTGACAGCGGTTAGGGCATTGGTATAATTGTTCGTTAGGTATTGTGCTGAGCGAGGGATGTATGGCGAAGAAGAAGAATAAAAAGGTTGCCGGCCGTCCATATGCTCGAAAAAAAGGCAGGCAGCAGGTCAGAGAGTCGTATGTTGCCGCAAGAAAGGCGCTGGCCGATACGAAGAAGATAGGCGGCACACCCATCTGCGAGAGGCTGGCGTTCCTTCTGTCTGAAACTTCCGTGGTTATTTACGCGGCCCGCGTGCGTGGCGACTACGGCGTCACGTTCATCAGCGACAATGTCCGGGTTCTTGTCGGGTACAGCCCGCGTTCATTCATGGCGAGATCGAGTTTCTGGATCGACCACGTGCATCCGGATGACCGGCAGCGTGTGCTGCGGGAAGTGCGCCGTGTTTTCGAGAAAGGGCATTTTCAATACGAGTATCGTTTCAGACATAAAAAAGGACACTACCTCTGGCTGTCTGATGAGATGAAACTCGCTTGCGATGCCAAAGGCAAGCCCGTAGAAATAGTGGGTTACTGGACCGACATAACGAGGCGCAGACAGTTGGAAGAGGATATTCAGAAGCGGAGCGAGCGCATTGTGGAGTTCATGGATTCGGCGACCGAAGGTTTCGTATTGATCGATCCGGGTTTCAATGTTATCCATGTGAACCGGTATCTTCTGGATCACTTCGGCGTCAAACTTGAGGACGCCAGAAACGTGAATATCCTCGATGTGGTTGACGACGTGTGGGAATCTGGACGATACGATAAGTATATGGATGTCCTGCGTACCGGCAAACCGTGCCTCTTCGAGGATATAGTAGCGCCACTCGAGTATGGCGATCGGCACTTGAACCTCGTGGCATTCAAGGTCGGTGACAATATCGGCGTGATCGTACAGGATGTCACGAACGAGAAGAGAAAGGAACAGCAGTTACGCGAAAGCGAAGAGCGCCTGCGATCACTGTATGATTCGGTCCACGCCGGGATCGTTTTTTGTGACAGCAAAGGAACGATCATCCGGGCCAACAAGATCGCCTGTGATATTCTGGACGTGGATGAAGTCACGGGCAGCAAATTAGTCGAGTTGATGGGTGGCCTGACAGACCGGCGGGGTACAACAATTATGAAAGAGGACCATCCTGTCTTAAGGGTTTTAGAACGAGCCCAGCCAGTGCGGAATGTGGTCATCGGCATCGGTTCAAAATACCTTTCGGGCAAGCGATGGCTCATGGCCAGTGTTGAACCTGTCGTCGATCCGCTGACCCGCAAGCTTGATGAGGTCCTTGTTACCTTCATCGATTTCACCGAGCAGAAACAGATAGAGGATGCCCTGGTCGAAAGCGAAGAGCGTTACCGCCATCTCTTCGAGAACAGCCCGGTCGGTATCGGTATCTCGGCGCCCGACGGCAGGATAATCGCCGCCAACAAAGCCATGCTCGAGATCATTGGCTATAGTCTCGAGGAATGCAGGAGCATGAATCTCGCTGATACCTATCCGGTGATCGAAGAGAGGGAGTTGTTGCTGCAAGCCCTGGAAAGGGATGGCTGCGTTAACAACTACCGTATCCAGCTGCGGCGAAAAGACGGAACGCTCTATTATGCGATCCTGTACATTGCACGCATCAATATAGGCGGCAGGACGTGTTTCCACACGATGTGCCAGGTTGCCACATAGCTGGCCGGGCGCCTGGTCATAATTCAGCGGTCAGCAGTGTTCTGACCGTACTATGGATTTCTGATAGCCGAAACATAACTATCCACTGTTTGTTCAAGGAGCGCAAGCGGCACTGATCCGTTCTGCAGTACGATGTCATGGAACTTCCTGATATCGAACCGGTCACCCAGGGCGGATCTTGCCCGTTCGCGTAACTTTAGTATTTTGAGTTCACCGACCTTATACGCGCACGCCTGGCCGGGCCATGTGATGTAGCGGTCGATCTCTGAGTATGAACTCCAACCGACATTGTCGAGCAGATAGTGGTAGGCTCGTTCGCGGCTCCATTTCCGGTGATGGATACCGGTATCGATGACGAGCCGCGCCGCGCGGAATAGCTCGGAACGCAGATAGCCGATCGTGCTCGGGGTATCACGGTAGAAGCCATATTCGCCGGCGAGTCTTTCCGCATACAATGCCCACCCCTCGACATAACCGGTGAAGAAAAAGAGGGCTTTGAAGAACCGTGCATCGGGCGCTTCCTGTTCGAGTGCTATTTGAAGGTGGTGGCCGGGTATTGCTTCGTGGTATGCCAGTGCCTTGATACCGGCTTTCGAGTGTTGGTAGGACAGGTTCACGTAGAATATGCCAATCCCGGAACCGTCGAGCTTCGGCGGTTGGTAATACGTGCCGATCATACTTTCCTTGAAGGCAGGTACCTGCACGACCTTGACCCGCGCGCGCGGGATCCTCGAGAACAATTCGGGCAGACGCCTCTCCATCGTGTCGATGGCCGCCTGGTATGCGCGCAGGGTCTGTGCCTTCCCCTGTTCGGTGTTGGGGAAGAGA
>JACUUY010000197.1 GCA_014859085.1 Caldifarciminota bacterium | reverse complement strand
AGTGAAACGATGGGGTCAAATCTCTACATTCTACATCAGTCTGCTTACTCTGGTGTCAATTTCATCATATCTTTTTTTCAATTCTACGTTGGTGCGCATATTTTCGCGGATACGACGCCGCAGCAAATACACGGCACCGTAGTCAATACCCCCTAACAGCTTCCCGATCTGCGCTTGCGTTATCTGGCAATATTTGTACAGCAGTTCGGCAACAAGCCCGCGGGTCACACCATGTGCCTTCCGCGTCCGTAATACTTCGGTGGTGATACCGCACTCCCGCGCAAGAAAACCGAGCAATACTTCAGGCTCGAGCACATGCAGCACAAATTCTCGATACGCGGGTTGATCACGTAACGAACCACGCCGCAAATAATGCTTCACCTCAGCAACAAAATCTTCGGTCCCTAATATCATGCGCCGCTGGACCTTTTTGAAGGGATCTGCTACGCCACGTTTCAAGCCATCTATCACATAACGGCCATAGGCGCGGCGGCCGCCGACCATCTCAAGTATCATTGGATAATATACATAATCCTTCGCCGACTTCCTGTCAATATAACCGGCCAGGCTGCTCCATTGATAACTCCTGGCAGCCCGCCAACGCGCGCCGTGATGTGATGACTGCCAGCGCTTCACGCGTACAATATTTAGATGAATATACCGCGATACCTCCAATAAGAAACGGTCTGCATCAATCAGACATGCGTTGTACCGACCCTGATAGAGATTGCCCCGACGCCCATGCCGCCAATTGAACCAACCCGTGTAGCTGACATTGAAATGACGCATGAACTCCGAGCAATTCGCCTTCTTGGTTTCGACCAGCAGGTGAAAATGGTTATTCATCATAATGTAGGCGTGCATGACCACCACATACGTATCCAAAGAGCGGGTCAACAACTCAAGAAAGCGAAGACGATCACCATTGTCAAGGTATATTGACCGCTGCTCGATACCGCGGCACGTGATATGATAAAAGGCTCCCGGAAATTGTATTCTTAGGGCGCGCGCCATGACTTAATTGTAGTCGATGATGCTCATTACGTCAATGATAGATGTAGAATGTAGAGATTTGACCCCATCAGAAGACCTCGAGCGGGTCGACGTCGATCTCCATCTCGCACTTGGCGGGTCGGTACACGCGCAGGAAATCGAGTTTACGTTGCGACTCAGCCCTCTTCAGTTTGAGCAGGATGAAGACGCGGTAGTTGTCCCTTATCTTGTAGTAGAACGATTCGTTCGGCCCGTAGACCTCAAACCCGCCCTTTTGCTGCAAAACCTGGTGGAGTTTTCGCGCTTCGCTCCAGACGTCTTGTTCGATCGTTCCCCGGAACCTGATCAGTACCAATTTCGAGAACGGGGGAAACCCGAGTTCTTCGCGGGACTGCAGTTCGTTCCGGTAGAATGTTCCGTAGTCCTGCAACTGGCCGAAGATCGCCGCGTACTGCTCAGGATGGTAGGTCTGGATCAAGACCTTGCCCGGTTTTTCGCCCCGGCCTGAGCGTCCCGCGACCTGGGTGAGCACTTGAAAGGTCCGCTCACCGCTCCGGAAATCGGGCAGGTGGAGTATAGTATCGGCGTTGATAATGCAGACCAGGGTGACATCGTGGAAGTCAAAACCCTTGGTTACGAGTTGCGTGCCGAGTAGGATCTTTGCCGCGCCCTGCTGGAACGTACTGAGGATCGTCTCCATGCTGCCCCGGGGCCGCGCCGAGTCGCGGTCCAGGCGGACGACGACCGACGCTTTGGCCTTTGCACCCACGTCGACCGACTCGACGATCCTGTTGAGCAATTCCTCGATCCGCTGGGTCCCGGCGCCGCGGTAGAGCAGAGTGGCGCGGCCGCATTTGGGGCACGTGCTCCGCACCGGCGACCGGTGCGTGCAGACATGGCACGAAAGCCCGGCTGCTTCATCCGGTTCGGCTTTGTGGTAGACGAGCGGCAATTTGCAGAAGGGACACCGCGCGGTAAAGCCGCAATAGGGGCATAAAAGGCTCGGTGCAAAGCCCCTGCGGTTGAGGAAGACGATGATCTGCTCACCTTTTTGCAGCGTCTGCGTGATCTGGCGTTCCATTGGGGGTGAGATGAAAGGCCTGGTTTCGTGCCTGAGGTCGATGATCTCGATCTCGGGCAGGGGACGGGCGTCGATGCGTTCCTTCAGATCGAGCAGCCTGTATTTGCCGATTTCGGTGTTATGGAAGGATTCGACCTGCGGCGTAGCGCTGCCCAGAACGACGACACAGTCCTCGAACTTGCTGCGCGCGACCGCCACGTCGCGCGCATTGTAGTGGGGCATGCGCGTGTGCTCTTTGTACGACGGGTCGTGTTCCTCATCCACGATCACGATTTTCAATTCCGGGATCGGAATGAAGACCGTGGAGCGCGGTCCGATGACGACGCGATACTCACCGCTTTTTATGGCATACCATACTTGCCTGCGTTCCTTATCGGTCAGGGTCGAATGGATCGTCGCGACCTGGCCGCGGAACCGTTCTTCAAACCGTTCAAAGAGCAAGGGCGTCTGCGCGATCTCGGGCACGAGGACGAGGGCACGGCCGCCGCTTCTGATCACGTGGTCAACGCAGCGCAGGTACACTTCAGTCTTGCCGCTGCCCGTGATGCCGTGCAGCAGGAATGCGGCGTAGGACTGCTTTTTCAGCGCATCGACAATGGACTTTATGGCAGCGCTCTGGTGAAAGTTAGGTCGCGGCGCGCAGACCTTTGCCGGTTCGAGCGCGCGCTTAGCAGGGGTTTCGTACTTCTTCAGGATCTTCGAAGGCAGGGCCAGTTTCAATACTTCGCCGAGCGGCGAGAAATAGTACTCGGCCATCCATTTGTAGAGCGTGAGCATGTGCGGCGGCATGAATTCTCGCTCGACCAA
>JACUUY010000196.1 GCA_014859085.1 Caldifarciminota bacterium | reverse complement strand
CTCCCTGAATGCTGTCGTCCAAACAATATTCCCGGCGGGTGACATTTTGACAATCAGATAATCGCGGTCACTGCCAATTTCCACGTGGTTGAATATGACGAAAATATTGTTCAATGAATCGACCGCCAGGTCGTACGGTTCAGTAACGGATACGCCGATCTGGGGGATGTAGGAAGTCCAGAGGGTATCGCCTGCAGGATTGTATTTGACAATCAAGGGGAATAACCCCGGTTTCCCCGCTACAATAATGTTGTTATCACCATCGACTGCAACGCCATATGCATGATTATCAAGGTAGTATGGTGACAGAAAAGGCCTTACCCATAAGGTTTCACCCTGAGCATCATACTTGATTGTCAAGTACTGCCAGGTTGTGTCTGCGAAACTGTAGGAAGAACCCGTGACAATGACATTGTTAGCATTGTCAACTGCCACATCAGCGCCCAGATCATTGAAACCAAGATCATATCTTCGACTCCACAGCGTGTCACCAGAAGCCGCATACTTGATCGTTAAATAATCATAATTATAACCATTGTATCCGTAGCCCGTAACCACGTAGTTCTGATTCAAATCTACGTCTACCGCCCAACAGAAGTTGTTGACACCATTGCCGTATCTTTGGACCCAGACAACAGCACCATCACAATCATATTTAACAATCAAGTAGTCATAGATAGAATCGATCCGACTCGATCCGACTACAATAATATTACCATAGACATCGACGGCAACGTCGCGGGCAATGTCGCTGCCGCCGCTATCATAGTTCCTCAGCCAGATCGTATCGCCGGCGCTGTTATACTTGATGGTCAGAAAATCATAATCATTGCCGTCATGAAAAGTGCCGGTCACGATTATGTTGTTGAATGAGTCGATTGCGACCGCCTGCGCGTAATCATTGAATCCGCTGTCATATTCTTCCACCCAGACAATTGCGGGCTGAGATAAACCAAATTTCATGACTGTGACGCTCAGAAAAAGAATGATATTCCTGTTCATTTCAATAGAACCACCTTCTCCAGCGCACAATATTCTTCGGTTTCCAGACGAAGAAAATAGATGCCCGAAGGAATATCGGTGCCGGCTATCTCTTGTGTATGCGTTCCTGCTGATTCATCAGCAACGATTCTCCTTACTACCCTGCCGCAGATATCGATGAGTGAGGTCTTCACCCGCGAGTCATGTTGCAGCGAATATGTGTATCTAATCCGCCGGCCAACAGTACTGATTCTTATCCTGGCTTGGTTGGACTTGACTGTTCTTTCGGCCACGGCCATACCATAGAACTGCAGAATCCACATACCCTGTTGCGTTGCCAGATAAACGCTGCCACCCTCAGCATCCACACCATAGCAGTCCATATAGGGCGTTCTATAGTAACCCACCTCCTGCCAGTTCGCAGGCTCGGTAACATCAAGAATCCTCAAGCCCTGCGTTTCGGCGAGGAATACATAGTTGCCGTAGATAGATATGTCAGATACGCTGAGCTCCGGACACTGGCCGACCACAAAGGGATTGTAGGGGTTAGCAACATAGATGATCCACAAAGTTCCATTCGGAGAATCACCCAGGTAGACGTAATCGCCCGATGCACAAATCGGCTCACAGTATGTCGAAAGACTACATTGCGCAATATAGACGGGATCATAAGGATTCGAGACGTCAACAACCTTCAAACCACTATTGGCGCCACAATAAACATAAGCGCCATTCACAGATAAATCGAGGACATAATTGAACGAAGTGCTATTCGGAATCCCGCTCACAAGAAATGGATTCGCCGGATCAGCGACATTGACTATGGCCAGCGGATAGGCAGAACGCCTGCATCCCAGAAATGCATACTCTCCCTGCACTGCTATGTTCATCACCAGAGCCGGCGAGTTAGGTGAAGACCCGGGAATAGGACAATGGCCTATTTCCGTGATGTTTGTTGGATCCGAGATATCCAAAACCCTCAGGCCGCTATCCTTGGCAGTTGCGTAGAGATAATCGCCTTGGAGCGCAATTTGGGGCGACCATGAATTGTCCGACTCGTGCAGAAATTCATAACTATCAAGCACCAGACAATTACCCGGATCGGCGATGTCGATTATGCTGATTCCCGGTGGATAGCATTCACTGACAACGGCCAGGTTGTTTGCTGCCATGACACGTGTTTTAAGGCTCGTTGACAGACGAAATTCGCCCACCTGAAAGGGGAGTTGGGGTTCAGATACATCATAGACGTTTACTCCATTCCATGCCCCATACAGGAAATTGCCTATCTTTGCCAGGTAACCTGCGGCGCCTTGATATCCATGGCCTAGCAAAAACGGCGAATATGGGTCTGAGATATCCATGATCTTCGGACCACTGCAATATAAGAGGTCACCATCAAGACACATTTCACGGAAACCATAGTACACTTGAGCAATCAATGTCGGGTTCTCTGGATCCGCAACATCGACCACGCTGCCGGAATAGAGATATGCAAAACCATCTGAAATGACAATCGCTGTAGACATGGGCAAGGTGAGGAGCTGACCGGTCAATATCGGATGCACAGGATCTGATACATCGACGATGTATATGCCCATGGCGGTAGATGGCCATGACCGCCTCATTGTTATGTAGACATAGTCATCCATGACATCAAGCCGCAGCAGGAAAGGCCAGGGGGCCAGCCAGACGCTGACAACCCATGGATTTTCTGGATCCGCAACGTTAAATATCGTCATCTCATACGAACCAACACAAAAAGCCAGCGTATCCTGGACAACGACGTCCCAAATTGGATCCGACGTACGATAACGGGCCAAGAGTATCGGCTGCTCCGGCATCTTGACGCTGTAAATCAGCAAACCACGGTCATAGCCAGCCAGGAAAAGCAGGGTATC
>JACUUY010000195.1 GCA_014859085.1 Caldifarciminota bacterium | reverse complement strand
CTAAAGGTCTGCCCTACACTGGCGACTTAGACGTAGGGCAGGGCTTTAGCCCTGCGCCCTTTCTGCTGCAATAGTCCGCCGCCCTGTTTCTCCCTATCTAAGCAGCAGCAGCGCCTTCGTCTGGGTGGCTGATCCGGCCCGCAAGCGGCAATAATACACTCCGCTCGGCATTCCGGTTGCATCCCACTGTCGGGTGTGGCTGCCGCCCGGCAATAGTTCGGAGATGACCGTCGCCGCTTCCCGTCCTGTCACATCATAGACCTTGAGCGATACGAATGCCGGAGCAGCGAGATTGAATGACAACTCGGCCTGCGCGCGGAAGGGATTGGGATGAGCCTGGAACCGCACAACGTCGCCGGGCATCTGCAAGCCGCCTTCTTCGATCCCGGTCTTGTATATGAAACTCCCGTAGACATCACCGTCCGTGAAGCTCATGTCGACCCTCGAGCCGACGACTAGGAACCAGTCCCCACCAAAGCCGACGCCACCGAACGGAATCTTGCTATCGATCGAGTCGAGAACGACGAAGGGTTCGGCCACCGGCACGCCCGCCGGGTCCCAGAATCTGCCCATTAGCTGGCGGTCAAAGATCTGCGTCCAGGTTACCAGGTAGTTGGCGCCGTCAAAAGCGACACTAGGGAACTGCGGCACGCGCGCGGAGTCACAGATGGTTATGGTTTGATCGACGGTGCCCGAGGTGGTGATGAAGCGTCCGAGCAGCATGGTCGCCGTAGCGGTCCCTTCATGCTGGCACAGCAAATACCTGGTACCATCAAAAGCCAGCGCGGTCGGATTGTCGCTGTAATACGGTCCGTTGTCGATGACGAAATTTGCGCCCACCAGCGTGCCGTTCTTGCTGACAAACTGCCCGTAGACATCCTTGTCCGTCGTGGGGATGATCTCGACCCAGGCCACGAGAAAATTGCTGCCGTCATACGCGATGGAGACGTCGCGCGCTTGATTGCCGCTGATCTGTATCTGACCGCCGATCAGGTTTCCGCTCCGGCTCACAAGCTGCCCGTGTAGGTAATTACCGCTCTTGGTGTAAACGACCAGGAAGGTGGTATCTCCGTAGCACAGATCATAACTCGGGTGATCAAAGGACGCGTTCGTGCCAATGGTGAAATACGAGCCGACCAGGTTGCCGCTATTGTCGATGAATTGCCCGTTGAAATCGCCATTGTACTCGATCCATACCAGAAGATAGTTGGTTCCGTCGGATCTGACCGCGGCGCCGGGGAATATGCCTTGCCGGCCGATCGAGATCCGATCTCCGATCAGGCTGTCCGGCGGATAGACACGCTGCGCGGTAATGTTGTTCGGGCTGAGCGAATCACCGTGTATCGAAACGATACCATTTTGTCCGCCATAGACCGCGCCCCGGCTGAAGCAGGTATCGGTCCCCACTGCTACCGGGAAAGCCTGCGCGCCAAGCATCGCCGGCAATAGAATTAGACCGGCGCTTAGCATAAGACGAACGACATTGTTTTGTGACATATTCTATTCCTTTCGGGTTATTCTTGAAATTGTTTTACTGTTCGCTAAGTAACCCCGTTATTGGCGCATTATACATTGCTATTACCCGGCTGTCAAGAACCTCCCCGACTCGACCCACCTCAGGCGGGAGGAATCCGCCTTCCTTCCCCGTCATTCTCCGGGTACCTGTCCGCCTCAGGCGGACAGGAGCGAACGCCTGCCCCCTGCAATGAGAACCGGTGAAATTGAAACATGTAGGGCAGGGCTTTAGCCCTGCAAACATATTGCGCAAATCTGATCGCAGACCTAAAGGTCTGCCCCACACTGGCGATTTAGACGTAGTCATTGCGAGTCCCGCTTCCCCATCCGTCATTCTCCGGTTCAACCGGGGAATCCAAATGCGGTGTTATCACCGTAATCATTCTGTTATCGTCGCAATCAACCTGCGTAGCAGGGTCATTGCGCCTGTCGGCCTCAGGCGGAAGGAATCCGCCACCGGCGGATGACGAAATCCCGCATTGCGGGATCCTCGATCTTCATATTTTTCAGAAGCATCATATGTGGAGGATCGGGACAATCTCAAGGTCAATTCTGGTCGTCAAGTTCGCAATCCGCAATGTCAGCAAGGCCTCACCTTCTCAGCGTCTCACCTTCTGCCGTTATCGTGTATCATGGATCATGCATCTGTTTTCAAGTTTCGAGGGCTGACCCCCCCTCCTAGTTACTCGGTCTCTCCTACCTGAGTAGCAGCAATTTCTCTGTCATGCATCCGCTGCCTGTCGTGAGCTTCAAGAAGTAGACACCGTTGGGCAGTTTGTTGCCTGAATTATCTCGCCCGTCCCAAAAGGTCTCATTGGATGCCGGTGAACAATCGGCAGACACCAAAAGGGATTGCACTAAGCGACCAGTGGCTTCATACACTTCAATCTGAATTTTACTCCCGTTTCTGGCATGATATCGAATTACTGCTCGTTCACGAAACGGATTCGGAAAGATCTCCATGTAGATAGGCGGTTCGGCAACCACGTAATCTCTTTCATAAATACCTACCGGCCTTGCCTTTGATGCAAGCGCAGCCACTGCTGCCCTGGTAACTTCTGTACAGAAAGAAAGGCTGTTGAATCCAGCACCAATTGTGTCGCCCTGCGTGTGGTAATATGGATTGACAACCGGATAGTCTTCTATCATGCCAATTGCTGGATAGCCAAAGAAAGCGAAAGGTCCTTCATCGCTCACCATTATTCCCACTCGCGACCTTACAGGCAATGCTGTATACGTATCCGCGCAAGCGATGAAATGGTCAATTAGTGGAGTACAGAACGTATCACCACAGACTTCCAAAGTTTCAGGTTGCGCATCTGTGTAGCCGATCATATCATAGTTAAACACGGCTTCGATATTATCGCCCTGCTGACTTGCACGCCACGCATAA
>JACUUY010000042.1 GCA_014859085.1 Caldifarciminota bacterium | reverse complement strand
CTTAGAATTTAGGATTTAGGGTCTTTTCGACTTGACATCCTCGGATATTTATGTAAAATAGACACTCAAGAAAGGAGGTTTGATGTTAGTTATTCTTGCACTTATGTCGGTCTTGCCGCAGGACTATGTCAATCTTGTCCTGACTGAACAGTATGATGACGCAATATGTTATTGCGAACAGATGATCCAGAAGAACAAGAACCTGTATCTGTGGAAGCTTGAACTGGGCGACATTTACCATAACCGGTTGCTCGACTATGCGAGAGCCGAGGAAGTCTACAGGGATGTGGTAGAAAACTATAAGCACAAAGACGGCTGGGCGTATTACCGTCTTGCCCAGGTCCTTGAGATGCGTGAGGATTTTCTCAATTCGGCAAGGATGTACGAAATAGTCGCCACACGTTACCGCAAGGCGCCACTCGATTCATTCTCCCTGATGGGTGTTGAGCGCTGTTTCAAGAAGAACTACCAGGATTATGTGGCAATAATCGATGGTTACAGGATCACGCGGCTTGAGCTGGACGAGAGAACCGGCCGGGGCACTCAGCTCGCTCGGTCTGACGAGATGGCGGTTCTGGACCGGATGATCACCGACCGCCTGATTTACGCGAGTGCCGTTAAACATAATGTGATCGCAAGTGATTTTTTCAAGAGAGATTTCGACAACCGGAACCACATGCTGCTGCTCGACGAGGTACGTACCTGCGAGGTCATGGCAAAAGCAGCGCCCTCTGAGAAGCAGATGAAGGATTACTACAAGAAGAACCGGGAGAATTTCAAGGTACGCGAGCAGGTAATGGGCAAAGAGATCGTGGTTGAATCAGACAGTCTCGCGCAAGTGCTGCTCGATACGCTGAACAAGGACGTCGCGGCCTTTGACTCACTGGCAAAGCAGCACTCGATCGAGTCCACCGCCCGCAACGGAGGCCTCATGGGCGTCGTCTATCCGGGGCGCAAGCCGGCCGCCGCAGATTCAGTGATCTTCAAGACCGAACCGAACACGCTGAGCGGGATCATCACTTTTGACGGCAAGTACGGGATTTATTACATCACCTCTTACAAACCAGAGCAATATCGTGCCTACGACGAGGTCGTCAAGCAGATCGAACCCCAGGTACGGGCGGAAAAAGTGTCCAGAGAAGAGGAAGCACTGAACGCGAGACTGAGAAAGAAGGCCAAACTGGTCGTATATGAAGATTCAATCGTTGCCGTCCTGAAGGATGCAACCGATCAGAGCCGGGAAGTGACGCTCGCCGAAGTGAACGGCCGTCCCATAACCTGGTCCATGGTGTTACGCAGGAACGAGGCGATGATCCCCCAGTTCGCGAAGGTCGACCTGACAAGAACGGACCAGGTGCAGGAGATGATCAACACGATATTCGACGATGAGCTGAGGCTCGAGCTTGCCTGGCGCAACAAATACTTCCTCCATGACGGGTATTTCACCCAGCTCAAGGAGACAATGAAAACCATCATGGACCAGGCGCTGTATCAGAAGGTCGTGGTCGATGCCATCGTTATCGATTCGCAGGCCGTCGAAAAAGAGTACACGGAAAGGCGCGCGGAATTCAAAGTCCCGGAATCGGCGCGCGTCCATGAGATCCTGGTTGATTCAAAGGAACTGGCCGACAGGATCCACAAGGAGTTGGTGAGCAAACCTGAGTCATTTGATTCGCTCGCCGCCGTATACTCGACAGCATCTTCCACCTTGCGCGGTGCTGAGTCCGGGCTCATCCGCAAGGGCATGATGGGCGACAAGTACGACAGTGTTCTGTTCAGCCTCAAACTGGGCGAGATAAGCAGGGTCTTCGAGGTCAGGAATGGAGCCTGGACCGTCATAAAACTCGTCGAGCACCATCCAGAACACTACCGGAGCCTCGATGATGTAAGGCACATTATCGAATCGGGCATGAAGCGCCAGCTGCAAGGCGAGTTGGCAGCCAGCTTTCTGGAACGGATCAGGGAGGAAGCAGACATCCAGATTCTGCTTGCCGAGCCTGAAGTACCTTCTGAATCCGAATCCGAAACTGAACAGTAAAGAGCTTCGTGCCTGAATTACGCAAAGACCCCGTACTCGGGCGTTGGGTAATAATCTCGACGGAACGCGCCAAGCGGCCAAAGGATTTTGAATCGACGCCCGAGACGAAGAAGACGAACCCCAAGGAATGTCCCTTCTGTCCGGGTAATGAAGGTGCAACACCGCCCGAGATATTTGCTATCCGGACCAACAACGGTTCTCCGAACACACCCGGCTGGACCCTGCGCGTCATACCGAACAAATTTCCGGCGCTGCGGATCGAAGGCGAGATAAACCGGCGCGGCGAAGGCATATATGACCATATGAATGGTATCGGCGCCCACGAGGTTATCATTGAGACGGCGGAGCACAACCTGGATCTTGCCGACATGGAACCCGGCCGGTTCGAGGATGTTATTCATGCCTACCAGCAGCGGGTGCTCGATCTGAGGAAGGATGAACGTCTCCGCTACGTGATGATCTTCAAGAACTTCGGCTCGGCGGCCGGCGCATCGCTCGAGCACACCCATTCGCAGTTGATCGCGACACCGGTCATCCCCAAGAGGGTCACGGAGGAGATGGACGGAGCAAAGCGCTACTTTGAATATCGCGAGCGCTGTATTTTCTGTGATATCGTCGTGCAGGAGACAAAAACAAGAAAGCGCTTGGTCGTCGAGAACAATTCATTCATTCTCATTTGTCCTTTCGCCCCGAGATTTCCCTTCGAGTGCTGGATCCTGCCGCGTAATCACCGGTCGAATTTTGAGGACGCCACGGCCGAAGAGCTGAAAGATCTTTCTTCGATCCTCAAGGATTGCCTGATGCGTCTGAAAAAAGCACTGAACACGCCTCCCTACAACTACATAATCCACAGCGCACCGATTACGGTCCGGGGCGTCGATTTCTACCACTACCACCTTGAGATCATACCGGTTCTTACTCATATTGCCGGCTTTGAATGGGGAACAGGATTCTACATCAATCCCACCGGGCCCGAGGACTCAGCCGCATACCTGAAGAATATCATCTAATGGTTTTACTGAATACCGGTCGTTCTCTGACCGGATCAAGACAAGGAGGCAGGCACGGATGAAGGTTGCCTTTGTCGCTTCGGAAGCAGTGCCATACGCCAAGACCGGAGGCCTTGCCGACGTGATCGGCGCCCTGCCGCCTTCGCTCAGGGGACTCGATATCGAGACGACGATCATCATGCCGCGGTACCGGTCCATTGCCGGCGGCAAGAAAGATGGTATCCGTTTGAAAGTGGCTGGTGCGTATCCGGTAAGCGCCATTGAACAGGACGGTAGTATCTTCATTGACCATCCCGGTTTCTTCGACCGCGACGGGCTGTACGGCGACAATAACGGCGACTACCCGGACAACTGCGAGCGTTTCGTTCACTTCTGCAAAGCGGCAATGCAGGTGGTGGAGCAGAAGCATTATGACATCGTGCACTGTCACGACTGGCAGTCCGGCCTGGTTCCGCTCTACGCGAGGATCAAAGGGTCAAAGACGAAAAGTGTTTTCACGATCCATAATCTCGGCTATCAGGGGAAATTCGACCGCAGCAAGTTCCCGCTGCTGGGGATCGACAAGAAATATTTTACACCTGAGGGACTGGAGTTCTACGGCGATATGAACTTCCTCAAAGCGGGCATCGTGTACGCCGATGGCGTCACCACGGTATCAGAGAATTATGCGCGCGAGATCCAAACGCCGGAGTTGGGATTCGGATTGGACGGCGTGCTAAGGGCACGCCGCCGCGATCTCCACGGTATAATCAACGGAATTGACTACCGCGAATGGGATCCGGGCGTCGATGGTCTGCTGTATGAGACGTACCAGGACTTTGACGGAAAACAGCGGAACAAACTGCGGTTATGCGAAGAGCACGGACTCGATGCGCAGCAGCCGTTGATCGGCATCGTTTCGCGTATCGCCGGGCAGAAAGGTTTCGATATTCTGGTCAAGGCCATGGCTGATATCATGAAACTGGGCTGCAACATGATCATCCTCGGTTTCGGCGAGGAAGCGTATCATGTGAAACTGAGCAGGTTCGCTAAGGACCGTCCATGCCGTTTATCAGTGCATCTGAAGTTCGATAACACACTGGCGCATCGCATATATGCTGGCAGTGATTTCTTTCTCATGCCTTCTCTCTATGAACCGTGCGGGCTGGGGCAGTTGATCAGTCTGCGATACGGAACCGTGCCGATCGTGCGCAAGACCGGCGGCCTGGCCGATACCGTGTTCGAATTCGACGCTGCCTCGATGTCCGGTAATGGGTTCCTCTTCACTCCATACAACAGTGAGGCACTCGTTGACGCGGCGGCGCGCGCCTGCCGTGTGTATGCGGATCCAGCAAAATTCAAAGAACTGTCCGACAATTGCCGGGGATATGACTACTCGTGGTCCAGATCGGCGAAGAAGTACGGGGATATGTACGAGAGGTTACTTCGCCATTGACAGCCCATTTTTAATTAATAGAATCAGAGAGTCCTACAAAGGGAGGTATATGATTGTCAAGTGGCAATGCACGGTGTGCGGGTATATCTATGATCCAGAGTTCGGTGATCCGGACAACGGGGTTCAATCGGGAACATCGTTCGAGGATCTGCCGGACAGCTGGGTATGCCCTGAATGTGGTGCTGAGAAAGACCAGTTTGAGCCGTTTACCGAAGAAGAGGAATAACCGAAGCCTAAGCGGCCTCCACCATCGCCGGAGAGAGAGCGCCAGGAGCCCTGATCGCCGTTGTTGACCGTTTATCGTTGTGTGCTGTTCGTTGCTCGTTGAACCGGCAACCACTTCCGAGCGTCTAAAATACAGCATTACGAACACTGGTAATGCCACCGGTTGTGTTTCACTGGACAGACAGGAAAGGATACGGGGGTATCATGAAATCGATTATTTTGTGCTGCGCGATTCTTATGATGTCAGTCTATGGTCAGGAACAGGATACAGAAACGCAGGACCCGCGCGCGGTCATTGAGAAGATCAGAACGGAGTATCTTATCAGGGAATTGGAACTGACCTCTGAGCAGGCGCTTGAATTTTCCTCCCGGCTCGGTGAATTACAGGATATCGAGGCGGAATTCCATCACGAGCGGTCAGAAATCATCGAAGAGCTCAAGGAATTGCTCGATAGCGGCGCTGCTGACCGGGACATCATCAGATCGGTCAACCGGTATGAAGATATTCTGCGGAAGAGGTTAAGACGTCATTTGATGAAAATGAGGGGGATCCGGCAGATGCTGACTCCGGCGCAACAAGCCAGGTTTCTCATTTTTCAGGAGAGATTCAAGAACGAAATAAAAGAGATGATAAGGGAGGTAAAGCAGCTGCGGCCCGACCCGAACTGATAATTTCCGGGTCTTCTCCCGGTTACTGCTGGATCTTATCCAACAGTGACCTCAGGTCATTATTTAGCGCCTCGTAAAGCCTGATCTCTTCGGTTACACTGCTCGTCGCTCTGGCGATCTCGGTTCTTTCTTTGACATTCTTCAGCATTATCGTATATTCGACCCGCGTGCTGACCTTGGAAACGCGGCCCGTGACGATGTAATCGCAGAGCAGCGAGGTTCCGATCTCAAAAGCCTGATTATCATCGATGACATTGACTCCCAATCCGCGCTTCACGATCTCCATGTTGATCGTTGTCTTATCGACGATATTATACCGGCCGCTGAAAGCCCTTATCGTGCGGTAAAGTTCGTTCTGGCAGGTCTGACCGAGTCCGGCGCTGATGGCTTCAGGATTCTCCTCGCGGAACGGGAAAACGACGATACCCTTCTTCACCTCACCCCCTGGCAACGCTACCGGTCCATACTCGAGATTCAATTCATTGACCACGAGGTCGGTGACGTCCAGGTCGCTGGCCGCATAGTAGACGCCCTCGGACAATTCCAGAAGGATCTGGAAACCTTCCTGCTCCGCGATCTTAGTAATGGCTCCATTGATCTTTTGCAGTAGAGGAGCCATCAGTTCATCGTTCTTCTGTTCGACCCTGCCACTGGCACCGAAGATGGTCTGGAGGAATTGATTGTATGATCCGGTCATGCCCTCTATTTCGTCGATCTTTCTCAGCCGCGCCTCCTCGGAGAGGAGCAGTCTCTGCGCCTCCAACTCGGTCTTGAGGTCTTCGATCCTTCGCTTCAAAACGGCGGCTGAATCCCGGTACTGCTGGACAAATTCATTGAATTCGGCCGTGGCTGCGGCCGTTGCCTGGTATTCATCGATGATGCGGTTGGCGTCGACAAAACCGATCTTGATCTCTTTTGCCGAAACGGCGCACCACAATACGAACATCGCTAAGAAGAACTTCCTCATTGGACCTCCACTGTCCGGCTCTGCAAGGTTAGAACATGCCAAAGGGATTGATCTGGAAATGGGGTTCAAAGCCGGGTCGCTCGCGGTCGAATCCATAACCGAGGTCGAAACCCATGACACCGATCATCGGGACTTCGATCCGCACACCGGCGCCGGCACCGCGATAGATATTATGGAGATTGATATCGCGGTAGGAATCATAGGTATTGCCGGCGTCAAAGAAGAGGATGAATGCCATGGTCTGTGACAGCTTCACTTTTAATTCAACGTTGTTTATGAGAACAGCGCTGCCCCCGACCACGCGGCCATCCTCCTTCGGTGATATCGACCGGTCAGGATAACCGCGTATGCCTTCGGCCCCGATGCCGCCTGCATAGAACCGCTTGTAGATCGGCACCTCGTCGCTGCTCGTCACGACCCCGGCATTGAGCCGGGTCATGAGAATGACTTTCCAGAAGAGCGGGAAGTAAGTTCTCACGTCGAGCGTATAGCGGTTGTAATCGACATTCGCGAACAGGATCTTCTTGGCGAATTCGGCACCGATCGACATGTAAGAACCGCGGGATGCATTGAAGATATAGTCACGTGCATCCCGGCTGATCGAGAATGAATTGGCGATCGTCCACTTGGGTATCGTATCGTCGTACAGGCTGTATCCAGTTTCCGGCGGCGTGTAAGATCTTGCAATATCGAATATCTGCGTGCGCTCGGTCCGGAAACCATAGTTGAACCTTGCATAATCCAGGTAGAACGGCTGTGATACCCGGGCGGCGAATCCGACGTCCCTTTTTGTGTAGTACTCGTAAAGCCGGTTGACGTAGTAGAGGTCAATGCCGGCAGAGGTTCTTGTGTCGAAGAACCATGGTTCGGTGAAACCAACCTGGAAATTAGTGAGCCGTCCGCCCAGTTCGAATTTTGTGTAGATACGCTGACCGCGGCCGAAGAGATTAGGGTGCGAGAGCTCGATATAGCCGGTCATCTTGTCCTGTGCCGAATACGCGATCCCGGCGCCTACCGTGCCTACGCCCTCCTTCTCCTTAACGTCATAGATAATGTCGATATTGCCTTCCTCGTCAGGATTGCCCGGCATTATCTGGATGTCCTCGAAAAAACCAAGGTTGAAGATGTCGCGCTGGCTCCTTATTACGTCTGATCTCCGGTACCGCTGCCCGGGGATGGTGATGATCTCGCGCCGGATTACCTTTTCGCGCGTGCGGGTATTGCCGGTGATCACGACCATGTTGACGTTCGCCGGAGAGGACTCCCTGACCTGATATTCGATATCAATAATGCTGTCACGGACATTCTCAACGGGCACGATCGAGCAGTAGATATAACCTTCATCGGCATAGAGGGTATACATGTTCTGCATGCTTTCCTCGGCGTAAGCAAGATTATATACTTCGCCGCTCTTTATTTTCATGGCACTCGCGAGCGCCTTTTCAGAGAAGATCGTGTTACCGTTGAAGGCAATATCTCCGACATAGTATTTCTGATTTTCCTCGATATCGATGGTAATCGTGAAACGGTCGCCGCTGACTTCGATGACGGGTTTGTGGACCACAACGTTGAGAAAACCATTTTCCTTGAAGAGCACGGCTATCTTTTCGGTATCCTCCTGCAGCTTGTCCTCATCCAGTTTCCCCGACCGGAGGAAACCTTTCTCCTTCGTTGACATCTTGCTCTTGATCTTCTTATCCGACATCGATTCATTGCCGTTTATTACTATTTTGCCGATTCGCGGTTGAATACCCTCATCGATGATGAAGAAAAGTTTTGCCTTGTTGAGACTGTCGGCTACCAGGCTGTCGCGCACCTCAGTGCGGTAGAAGTGCTTTTCCTTGTAGTGCGCAAGTATCTTGCGGCGCGCGTCGAATACCGTTTTGTTGTTGAGGACCTGCCCGGCGCGCAGTTCTATCTGCTTGCTCAGATCGCGGTCCTTCACCTTGCTGTTGCCGATAAAACCGGGCACGCCCTTGAGGAAGGGTGCTTCCTCGACGATGATCCTCACGAAAATACCGTCGCCCACGATCGACGTATCTATTGCGATGAAGTTGAAGAGCCGCAGTTTCGCGAGACCGTCGATGGCTTTGCTTACCGATGCGGCATCGAATGTTCCACCGGCCTTTAGCCCGCTTGATTCGATTATTAACTGGTGATCGGCCCACTTGGCGTCGACGTCGACATCGACGATCGTATAGTTCAGGAGAAATAGCGCCAGTATCATTTCGGCACGAACTCGATCTTTTCTCCTGATCTCGTGAGTTTGATGCGCTTGCCTTCTTTGATGTTACCTTTCAGGATCTCTTCAGAAAGGGGGTCTTCAATCAATTTCCGGATCGTTCTCTTCAATGGCCGGGCGCCGAACTCTACATCAAAACCTTGTTCAACCAGCAGTTCCTTGCTTGCTTCATCAAGCTCGAGCTTCATCTTCTTCTCGTGCAGTCTTTCCTCGACTTCTCTGATAAGAATGTCGATGATGCGTTTCATGTCATTCTTGTTGAGTTTATTGAAGACGATTATCTCATCGATACGGTTCAGGAATTCGGGGGAGAAGAGTTTCTTGACCTCCTCCATGAGCCGCACTTTCATTTTCTCGTGCGTGATCGCATCATCGAGCTTTGTAAAGCCCATGCCGTCACTTCGCCTGATCTCGGCGGTGCCGATGTTCGACGTCATGATGATCACCGTGTTCTTGAAATCAACGCGCCGGCCGTAGGAATCCGTGAGCTGGCCATCCTCGAGTATCTGGAGGAGGATGTTGAAGACATCGGGATGGGCTTTCTCGATCTCATCAAAGAGAACGACCGAATACGGCTTTCTCTTCACCTTCTCGGTCAACTGCCCGCCCTCTTCGTACCCGACGTAGCCGGGAGGAGCGCCGATCAGCCTTGACACGTTGAATTTCTCCATGAATTCGGACATATCGAGGCTAATGAGGGAGTTGATGTCACCGAACATTAACTCGGCGAGGCGCCTTGCCAGTTCGGTCTTTCCGACGCCGGTCGGGCCGAGGAAGACGAACGAACCGATCGGTCGTCGCGGGTCTTTGACCCCGGCGCGGCTGCGCCTCACTGCCTTGGCGATCGCGCTTATCGCTTCGTCCTGATTGATGATCTTCTTCCTCAGTTCCTGTTCCATCTTCAACAGTTTTTTCGATTCACCTTCCTCGATCCGCGAGACCGGAATTCCAGTCCAGCGCGAGACCACGAAGGCGACATCTTCTTCGCTGACCGTCGGCCGGGTGATCGTCGTTGTCTGGTTCTGCTGCTGCAGCTGGTCACTCAATTTCCTCTGCTCGTCGCGAAGCTGGGCGGCTTCTTCAAACCTCTGCTCGGCGACAAGCTTCTCTTTCCTGAGTTTTATCTCGCTGAGCTGCAGCTCGATCTCAGCGGTTGCTTCATTCTTGACGATCTTTGAGAGTTTCACCTTGGCACCCGATTCGTCGATTACGTCGATCGCCTTGTCCGGAAGGAATCGGTCGGTTATGTACCGGTTAGAGAGACGGACCGCGGCGTCGAGGGCTTCGTCGGTGTACTGTATCCTGTGATGGTCCTCGTATTTCTTGCGCAGGCCCTGCAGGATATTGATCGTCTCCTCCACCGTCGGCGGGTTGACCATGATCGGCTGGAAGCGGCGTTCGAGCGCGCCGTTCTTCTCGATATAGCGGCGGTAATCTTCCAACGTGGTCGCGCCGATGCACTGGATCTCGCCGCGGGCAAGGGAAGGTTTCAGGATGCTCGAGGCGTCGATCGCTCCTTCGGCCGCGCCGGCGCCGATGATCGTGTGCAGTTCGTCGATGAAGAGGATGACTTCCTTGTTGCGCATTACTTCATTGATAACCGCTTTCAATCTCTCCTCGAACTGGCCCCGGTATTTTGTTCCGGCAACGACCGCCGCCATGTCGAGCGCGACCACCCGTTTGTTCTTCAGTGAATCGGGCACGTTATTGGCGACGATATCCTGCGCGAGACCCTCAACGATCGCTGTCTTCCCGACGCCGGCCTCGCCGACGAGTACCGGATTATTCTTCTTGCGGCGGCACAGGATCTGGATCACGCGCTCGATCTCTTTCTCACGACCGATGATCGGGTCGAGTTTGTCTTCCCGCGCCAGTTGGGTCAGGTCCCTGGAGAACAAGTCGAGCGCCGAGCTCCGCTGCTTGCCCCGGGTTTTGTTGGTCACGACACCTTCGGGCCGAAGCAGCTGTACGATCTCGTTTTTGACGGTCTCGTAGTCAATGCCGATTGATTCGAGCACCTGCGCGCCCAGGCTTTCCGGTGTCCTGATGATACCGAGCAGAAGATGCTCGGTGCCGACGTAGGAATGGCCGAAATTCTTCGCCTCTTCCATTGCGTAGTTGAGGCACACCCTCGCTTCGTTGCTGAAAGGGACGTCTATTTTGCCGCCGGGACCCATTTGTATCGTATTCGTTATGTTCTTTCGAAGTTCGTTCAGTTCGATCCCCAAATTGGTCAGAACCATTGCCGCAACGCCCTCGCCTTCCTTGATCAACGCCAGGAGCATGTGTTCGGTGCCAATGAAATTGCTCTTGGATCTCAATGCTTCATCGTGAGCAAGGTGCAGTATCTTTCTTACCCTCTCGGTAAATCTTTCCTGCAAAAGGTCCTCCTTATTTAGTCCATTCTAATCAAAATTCCTAGCTTGTCAATGATTTTGACAATTTTGCAGAAGGATAGTTAACCGGCCGGCGCAGTCGGTATACGGTTTACTGATCAGTCCAATGTACCACGCGCCTCAACCGGTCCTGAAACGGGCAAAGAAATTGAAGAACTCCGCCGGTCTGTACGCAAGTTTAAGGCGCAGCCGTTTTCCTTGACGCTCGCGCCGGTATGCCCGGCCAATGCGATCCGCAACATACTCTAAATGGTCGCGCGTGTAAACGCGGCGGGGAACCGCTATGCGGACCGACTCTTCAAATACCCCGGTGCGAATGCCGGCTTCAAGGTAGATCCGGGCACTGAGCGCGAATGCCGCGTACCGGCTGTCGTTGGCGGGGAATATGACCGCGGCATGGCCGCCGGCCGGCTCGAAGACCTCGACTCCGTTCTGCCGCAGCATCCGGGCAAGAGAACGGATACGGTCGATGTGGACGCGCAGGAAATCTTCATCCAGGGCGTCGGAGAGGCCGAGGGTCATCGCGGCAACATCGCGCGCGGCCAGGCCGCCCGAAGTCGGATACCCTTCTTGGCGGATGATCTCACTGCGTAGCGTTTCGTACAACCGTTTATCTCTGATGGCGATGAACCCGCCGATATTGACCAGCCCGTCTTTCTTGCTGCTGAGGTAGATGATGTCCGCGCAGCGGAACATCCGGCGGCAGATCGAGCGGACGCTCTGTTTCGACGTGCTGTTTTCTTTTATCAGGTAAGCATTGTCCGCGAACCGGCTCGCGTCGAGCACGAGGGGGATCTTGTGCCGCCGCGCGATCCGTCTTGTCCGGGCAATATTCTCCAGGGAAACGGGCTGACCGCCTTTGATGTTGCTCGTCAGGGTAAGGATGATCAGGCCGGCACGCTTCTGCCGGGCGACCCTTGCCTCGAGCCGCTGGAGGTCGATGTTGCCGAGAAACGGCGGTTCGGGGTCGTGTGATGGCAGGTCGACGGCGCGGCAACCGAGGGCTTCGATATTGCCGCGTGTCGTCTCGAAGTGGGTATTGGCAAATACCGTTTGCCCGCGCTTTAGCAGGATCCGGAACAGAATATTCTCGGCGCTCCGGCCCTGATGCACGGGCTGCACGTAGGGAAAGCCGGTTATCGATCTTGCCTGCGCCACGAATTCGTCGAACGTTGCCGGACCGGCAAAGTCTTCGCGCGCCCGGACCATTGCCGCCCACTGCTGTTCGGTCATTGCTCCGGTCCCTGAATCTGATATCAGATCCAGGGTCACGTACCGTGCCGGGATGAGGAATGGGTTATAACCTGCTTGTTCCAGAACCTTCAGCCTTGTTCTGCGCGTGGTGCGCGGCAGGGGTTCAACGACCTTTATGCGGTAGGGTTCGGGTTCACACATCTATGGCACCGAATCACGCTTATGCTTGAGCCCGGCATTCCCGGGGTCAAGCTCCAGGGCACGTTCATAAGCCGCCCGCGCCGCTTCGCGGTCGCCCAGTTCAAGATGCACGTCACCGAGATGCTCGAGGATGACCGGATCCTCTGCGAACTCGCCCGCCCGCTTGAGGTCCTGTAAAGCCTCTTCGTAGCGGCCCATTCTGTAGAGCACCCAACCCCGCGAATCGAGATAGTAACCGTTATCCGGTTCTATCCCCAGCGCCCGGTCGATCAAGGCGAGAGCGTACCCGAGTCGCTCGTTGCGCTCGGCATAAGTGTAACCCACGTAATTTAGCGCGACCGCGTTCACTGTATCGATCTCGACGATCCGCTCAAAGGTCTGGAACGCTTCGTCATCCCGGCCAATACGTGATGCGAGGCCAGCCAGCGCCTGGAGCGCGGAGATACTACCGGGTTCGATGGTCAATGCTTTTTTGTAGAAGAAATACGCGTCGACATTAGCTGCCTGGCTTTCCTTGATTGCGCCCAGCAAGTAGTAAACCTGTGCGAGGTCGGCGCCGCGGTACGCGGCTTCGGTGAAGGCGTGGCCCGCGAGTTCGTAATCACCTTTCTCGATCGCGGCGAACCCGAGGTAAATCCACAATTCGATGAACTCAGGATTGATCCGGAGCGCGCTGTCGATCTCCCGGCGCGCCCGGTCGTATTCATCCTGTTCAAGATATATGCGCGCAAGATAGAACGCCGAGTAAGTGTCGGAAGGGTCCTGCCTGAGTGCGATATAGAACTCGTTGAGCGCGGCAAGCGGCTTGCCGAGTTTGTAGTGAGCGAAACCGAGGCTCCTCCGCACGTGACCATTCAGGGGCGCCACGTTCAATATCTGTTCGGCCGTGATCAGTACCTGCTCGTACCGGTCAGCATCTGTGTACAGGTCGACCAGCCGCAATGCGAGATTCAGATTGAACGTATCCATCTCCACATGCGCTCTCTCGTAGTAGTAGATCGCTGAATCCTGGACACCCAGCATGTCGAACCCGGTCGCGATGCTGATCAGCGCGGCGGCGGAGGTCGTATCCAGCGCGTAACCCTGGCGCGCATACTCGATCGCCGACATGTGATCGTTCATCCGGCCGGCGAGCGCGGCAAGTTTGATGTAGATCTCGGGCGTTCTGATATCCAGCGGCATGCGTTCGAGGATCGATATCGCTTCCGCAATTTTTCTGCTCGCTTCATAAAGCGATGCGCTCGCAAGATAGAGTTCCATATTCCTGGGTGCGAGCTCCAGTGTTTTCTCGTAGTATTTGATCGCCTCCGGCAGATCGCGCTTGCCGAGGTAACCGAGAGCGGCTATTTGATGCAGCCGCACGTTCTGCGGTTCGGCGACAAGCGCGGCCCGGGCATAGGAGATGCCTTCGTCAAACCGCTGAACGCTGTAGAGCGCGCCGGCAAGGGAGATGCTGATCTCGGTCGAATGCGGCGCCATTGCGTGTGCATTTTTGTAGTATTCGATCGCCTCTTCGGCTTTGCCCTCGAATTCAAGCTGGGTGCCGATGCTGAATAACTCGTAGGCATTGAGATCCTCCGGGCTGTAAGACAGAAGCGACAGCGTTAGAAATCCAAGTATATTGACAAGAGCCATAATTTATCCGGACTTTTTATCGGGTCATTGACGAATAGATGGTAATCGAGCGACATGCCGATGCGCCGCGACATCGTTTTGTAGTACGTTTGCAGGCGCAGGATATGCTGGTGGTAGAACGCGGTATCTCCTCGGGCAATGGTGAAGCTTGGTTTGAAATCCAAACCGAACTTGCTGCCTGAGATGAGATTGTACCTCATGTCCAGCACGAGATCGTGAGTGTAGTCGGCGCCTGAATTGATGTCCCACCCGTGGTAGTTCCAGTGCGGGTAGAAGCCGAGGTCGACCGACCACAGAAATTTTCTTTCGGTCTTGAGCCGCGTTGCGTAATGGAAATCCGCGGGCGCGAATCGCAGTCTGAGCCGGTTGAATACGGGCGTGCCTGCCACGTCATAGTCGATATCGTGGATGCAGTCGTGCATGAAATAGCACGTGATGACATAACCGTAGAGAGCATAGTCGATACCCGCCGCGATATAGTAGTGGGCATATCTCGGATCGATCGACACCCCGCCGGTCTGTTCGCCCATGTCCAGGTCATCCCGGTAGAAGACGTAGGTTGAGAGCGGCCCGTGCCTTAATGTCGTGCAATATATCCCGACCGAGGCGTCGAAATTGAAGCGCGCGGTATCACTGTTAAGATATTTGCCGAAGAACCCGCCGCCATGGATGTCGAGCGGGATCTCCAGCGCGGACAAGGCCGCAAAGGGCAGGGCAAGGAGCAGGTGCAGGAATCGATTCACGCGCATATCAGTTGCTCCGGCCGATCAAGGAGGCCATCTCGCCCCGCAGGTCGCTGCCTGCGACCCGGCTTATTCTTATGTGATAGAATTCGCCCGGCACGAGCGTTTGGTCTTCGACGAGGATCTGACTGTCGCACTCAGGGGCGCTCCACCCGGCGTGGCCGGTTGCGATCGCCCCGCGTCCGTGGATCAGGGCGCGGTACGTTATGCCGCAACGCCGGCGGTTCTTCTCCTTTAGTAGGTACTGCTGCAGGGCAAGTGCTTTCGCGTAGCGCCGGCGGATCGTTTCTTCGGGAAGTTGCCGCAATCCTGATGCCTCTGTTCCGCGCTCGCGATAGTATGGAAATACACCGAGCCAGTCAAAATATCCCTCACCGCAGAACTCCATGAGTTCATCGAATTCAGCATCGGTTTCGGTCGGATAACCGACAATGACCGTGGTCCTGATCGCGATGCCATCGATCTCATTCAGTTCTTTGATCACGCGCTCGATGCGCTGACGGTCAACGCGCCGGTTCATGGAGTCGAGAAGACGGGAGTTGATATGCTGGATCGGGAGATCTATGTACTTGCAGACTTTCTTGTTCCGGGCGATCGTATCGATCAGCTGCCCGTCGATCGTACCGGGGTGCGCGTACATTATGCGCAGCCACTCAACACCGGATATCCGGGACAGTTCATCGAGCAGTGTACTGATCATGGGTTTACCGTAGAGATCGATGCCGTAGCGTGTAGTATCCTGCCCGATCAGGATCAATTCCTTGATGCCCAGCGCGGCCAGCCCCTGACCCTCGGCGATGAGATCTTCGATCCTTGAACTGCGGTGAGGCCCCTTGATCGACGGTATCGTGCAGTACGAACAGAGGTTGGAGCAGCCGTCCGAGATCTTAAGATATGCATAGCCGATCGTGGTCGGGAGGCGCACGCCCGGGATCGCATCACCGGATGCGAGTCTGTCGAGCAGTCCGGGCACGTCCTCGAGTCTAAACCAGCCTGAAACACGTGGGTATTTACGTTTGAGCTGCGTGCCGCATCGATTCACGGCACAGCCGATCACGTACAGCCTCCTGCCATTGTTCACGAATCCGAGGTTCTTTTCGATTTCCTGCTCGGTCTCGGCGATCGCCGGGGCGATGAAACCGCAGGTATTAAGGATTATGATATCGCTTTCTCCAGGTGCCGCGCAGACGGTCATACCCGCGCCGCCGAGCCGGCCGAGGATGCGTTCCGAATCGACGAGGTTTTTCGGACAACCGAGCGAAATGAGATTGACCTTCACGGCGCTACGGGTCAGCCGATCTTCAGCAATTTCACGGTAGCGGACGCGATCAACGCGCGGTGCCGGTCGAGGATCCGGGATTCTGCCGCGATCAGCCGGTGTTTGATATTGACGACCCTGGCGTCTGCGGTGTATGTCTGACCGATCTTCATGGGATCTTTCATACGCATTGCCAGCTCTGCGGTTACCGATCTATGTCCCGCCTTGAACGCTGCCCACACCGCGAGTTCGTCAAGGATCGTAGCGACGATACCGCCGTGAACAACGTCGCGGTAGCCGGCAGACCATGGGGGCGGATCGATCGTTGCCTGCACGCCGCTGTCGTGCTCTACGATGTCGAGGTGCAAGCCATTCTTGTTCCCGGTGCCGCAGGCGAAGCAGGCATCGCTCATGAAAAACTCAGTATTCTTCAACCTGGACCCCTTTGGCCGGAGTGAATTCAAAGAGTTTCTTCGGGATCTTCTTGTTGATCTCGACTTTCGTGAACTCGAACTTGCTCTCGGAGCCAGTATCGTCCATCACCGAAATAGCGGTCATCTCGTACGTCCCTTTTCTGATTTGCACGGTCAGCCGTTGATACATGCCGGTTTCCTCCTTGGCTTCCATGACGATCTCGTAGTAGTTTTCACTCTCTCCTGAGAGCACCGGGTTATAATCATTCTGGTAATTCTCGAACAGCGCGTCCGGGTTGACCTGGAACGGCATCTGCTGGAGTTTCTGCCGGATCGCCCTCTTCTCTTCAGGCATGTAGATCCAGAGCGAGACGCTGTCGCCGACATAGATCTGTTTCGGCTCGTCGATCTCCATCCGGAAGAAATTGGGTCGCATGTAGTACGTCCGGCCTTCAAAGCGCTGGCAGATACCAGCTTCCTCGTCGCAATACACCTGCTCGAATTCGGCGTAGAAACTGTTCATGTTGCGGTATCGCTCGACCATGCGGTCGATTATTTCGCTCGCCTCGATCCCGAACATCCTCGAAGTCGCAAGCAGCACGAAAAGAATCAGTCTTCTCATCACGTCTCCTTTTGACTAATCTTATATATAAATGCACTACTGTCAACACAACCCTCACTTGGGGACAGGCATAGACTTCTAAACTTCTCAACCGACAGCTTCATGCTGGGACAAATCCGAAATCCTAAATCCTAAACAAATCCAAATCTCTAAAAACAAAACTTGAAGCAGGCAAGAAGGATAGCAGGCACCCTGATCTGGAAACGGAGCACCTGATTTGAAACACGGGGAGGATGATGCATCGGTATTGGACCTCTTACTGAGAAACGGAGCATGAGAGCACCATACTGCAGAAGGTGAGAGGTTGAGAGGATCAGAAGGTGAGCCTGCTGTTCCACAGTCGTTGTTTTGAATTTCGATATTCGGATTTTGATATTGTTTCCCCTACGGGGATTCTCGCAAATACAACCAAATCGAAGATTTAGGTATTTGCGGAATAGGATTTCGTGCTTAGGATTTAGAGTTTG
>JACUUY010000194.1 GCA_014859085.1 Caldifarciminota bacterium | reverse complement strand
CGCAATGACAACACTAACGGTATCCTGGATCAAACATCTTGTAATATGGATTCGCTCGGTATGTTCTGTATCTGAGCCAGAAGCATCGAGTATCCGGCATCGTGTCAGGTACTTGACAATGCTCTCTATTCGCTTATAATAAAGTGAAAATGAATTGCAATTTCATTTCAGGGAGCATGAATGAACAGAAAAAATGACCGGGCAATAGATGCCTTCATCCGGCACAAGGCAGAGCGTGGATTGAAGAGTTCGGGCAAACGCGCATTTGTCGTGGATTTTTTCATCCGCGCGAACCGGCACTTCACGGTCGAGGATCTGTACAACGCGGTCAAGGCGCGCAGGCCCGGGATCAGTTACTCCACGGTGTACCGCGCCCTACGCCTGCTCACCGAATGCGGAATAGCGGCCGAGTCGATGTTCGGTGAATCTGTAACGCGGTATGAGCCGATCGAAAGATCCGGACACCACGACCACCTGATCTGCCGCAAGTGCGGCCGGATCATCGAATTCGAGAACCTGGAGATCGAGAAGCTCCAGCAACGTGTGGCGCGCAAATACAGATTCACCGTTACCGCCCACCGGCTGGAGTTATATGGCGTATGCCGCGAGTGTCAGCGGCCGGCCAGGAGGCGATGACATGCCGGACATCCCCCTCACCGACATAGAATCAGGACAGACAGGCAAAGTGGCCGAGGTCCAGGGCGGGCACGGAATGCGAACCCGGCTCAACGCAATGGGCGTCCGGCCAGGTGTGCAGATCACCAAAGTAAGCGGACAATTCATGCGCGGACCGATCATTGTCAGGATCGGCAGTACCCGGATCGCGATCGGGTTCGGCATGGCAAGACGTATTATCGTCGAGGTATAGTTGGTCGATAAGATCCTCTTGATGGGCAATCCGAACGTAGGAAAGAGCGTGATATTCTCGCGGATGACCGGGGTCAAAGTCATTGCCTCGAATTACCCCGGTACCACGGTCGAATTCTGCCAGGGATGCATCGGGGGCGGCGCGAACAAGGTCCACGTGATCGATGTTCCGGGCACGTACAGTCTTGAACCATCGTCGCCGGCTGAGCTGGTCGCCTCCGCAATGCTCGACAAGGCGATCGGAGAAAAGAACAGTATCGTGGTCGATGTGATCGACGCGACCAACCTCGAGCGCAACCTCAACCTGACGCTGCAACTGATCAAGAAAGGGTGCCCGATGATAATCGCTCTCAACCTGTGGGATGAGGCAAAGCATATCGGAATAACGATCGACGCGGAAGCCCTGGAGCAGATACTCGGCGTGCCGGTCGTGCCGACCGTGGCCATTACCGGCGAAGGGATCAAGGCACTCGTGAGCCGCCTGGGTGAGGTGAGAAGAGGAACTTACGTCTTTGATGACGCAGAACGCTGGCACGAAGTGGGCAAGCTGGTCGAACGGGTTCAGGTGATCAAGCACAAACACCACACGCTGGGCGAGCGGATCGGCGATCTCACGATCCATCCCTGGACCGGTATTCCGATCGCCATTGTGGTGCTCATTCTGCTCTTCATTCTGATCAGATTCATCGGCGAAGGTATCATTAATACGATCTCCAACCCGTTCTTTGAACAATTGTGGAAACCGCTCCTGATGGAGGTGTCACACCACCTCGTGCCAAGCAGCTTCTTCCACAAAATAGTGATCGGACATTTGATCGAGGGCACGATCGACTTCGGCCAATCATTCGGCATTCTGACCACTGGTCTGTATGTTCCGTTCGGCGCGGTCCTTCCCTATATCTTCTCTTTCTATCTCGTGCTCAGTATCCTCGAAGATTCAGGATATCTGCCCCGCCTCGCCGTGCTGCTCGACAACACAATGCATTTGATCGGCTTGCACGGCATGGCGATCATTCCTATGTTCCTCGCCTGCGGGTGCAATGTCCCCGGGGTCATGGCAACGAGGATCCTGGAGACGAGAAGGGAACGGTTCATTGCGGCAACACTCATGTCCATAAGCATTCCATGCATGGCGCAGATCGCGATGATCTTCGGCCTACTCGGCAAGTACGGCGCGGCCGGATTGCTCCCCGTGTTCACCACGCTCTTCGTCATCTGGCTGCTGGTTGGCAACATAATGAGGTATTTCATAAAGGGCGAGAGTCCCGAGATATTCACCGAGATCCCTTCCTACCGTCTCCCCCATTTTACCACCTTGATGAAGAAAGTGTGGATGCGGGTCCGCTGGTTCCTCAGGGAAGCAGTCCCCTTCGTTCTTCTCGGTGTGTTCATCGTCAACATTCTGTACGCGCTCGGCATCATCGCCTTCGTCGGCAATCTCGTCGGGCCGGTAACGAGCCGCATCCTGGGGCTGCCGTTCGAAGCGGTCAGCGCGCTGATCATCGGATTCTTGAGAAAAGACCTCGCGGTTGGCATGCTCGCACCGCTCGGTCTGACCATCAAGCAGCTCATAATAGCCTGTGTCCTGCTCACCATGAGCTTTCCCTGCATTGCCGCCTTTGCCGTCCTCTTGAAGGAACTCGGCATCATCGACATGATCAAGGCGGCGATCATCATGCTATCCTCGGCACTGGCGGTCGGCATCCTTCTTAACCTTATTCTATAGATGTGATCCACGATGCAAGATACACGATAGTAAATTCGAAATCCGAATTCGTGCTCGTTACTCGTGTTTCGTACTCGTGTATGGACGCTACGCAGGAAACGCGATTCCTGCGAGCGCAGCGATACTGCGAGCATCGCGATCCTGCGAAACCGTCGCCAGACGGTTGATACTGCGTGTTCTCGTCCTCGGTTCTCGTGTTTCGTACTCGTGTATGGACGCTACGCAGGAAACGCGATTCCTGCGAGCGCAGCGATACTGCGAGCATCGCGATCCTGCGAAACCGTCGCCAGACGGTTGATACTGCGTGTTCTCGTCCTCGGTTCTCGTG
>JACUUY010000193.1 GCA_014859085.1 Caldifarciminota bacterium | reverse complement strand
CTTGCCGCCATCTTGCCGAAAGAAGCGGCCGGTTCAGGCACATTCTTGATACCCTTGATACGGGCGATATTCCCCAGGCCGAGTTTCTCGAGCGCCGGCAGGTTCAAACCGCCGCACAGTGCGGCGAGATTTGCGAGCGTATTGCTGCCCTCGTCGCCGTATTGTGCCGCATCCGGCAGCGCGCCGATCCCCACGCCATCGAGGATCAGGATGATCGCACGTTTCATTAGCGAATTATATATTATTTTGCATGTTTGTAAAGAATTCAGTGAGAGAATCCTAAAACCGCCGGCAAAACGCCGGCCGTCGGGATTCATGCCGGATCGGTTCTGCGGGTGTTTTTTATCCAGTATCAAGTATCTAGTATCGAGTATCGAATTCGTGGCATCGCTTCACGTGGAATATCCGGCCGCGGTTATTGTATATTGAGTAGGAAGGAGGCGAACATGAAAGACCACAAATTGATGTACGGCACGTACCTGCGGGCGGGCATGCTGGCCAGCCTCGTGACATTCATCGTGCTCTTTCTCTTCGTTCCGTATGCTCCACCAGCGCCGTACGAACTCAGGCGCGAGATCGTAACCATGGTCGAGAATATTTCATCTTATATCGAGAGGATCGAGCAACCGCCGCCCCTGGACCGGCACCGCTTAGCGGTCGCGGCCGAGAGCGACCTCATCGAGGAGGCGGCAGAGACCATCGCGGCCACCGAGTTCCGGGAAGACCTGATCAGAACAATGCCGACCGGACCCGAGATCGAGATCGTGCCGTATTACCGGGTTGAGGTCAAGCCGCAGCCCCTCGTTCAGGTGACGCCGAGGTATCCGGATCTGGCGCGCCGGGCCGGGATCGAAGGAACGTCGGTTGTCAAGGCGCTCGTTGACATTGACGGCAACATCATCGATGCGCAGATCTTGAAACCAAGCGGCAACCAGATGCTGGATGAAGAAGCGTTGCTCGCGGCGCGCAAGTGGAAGTTCTCGCCGGCAAAGCAGCGGGACCGGAACGTGCGGGTTTACGTTGCCATCCCAATGGAATTCAGGCTGACCGGAGGCGGGTGAAGAGAACCACCCCTGTATCCGTGCGTAGATACAGGGGTGGAGTATTGCTATTCCTGGCGGATTATCTGACGAAGATCATCTTGTAGGTATCGGTCTGCCCTTCGGCATCGAGGCGCAGGAAGTATATGCCATTGGCGACGTCGCGGTGCGCGTCATCCTGGCCATTCCAGTAGACGGTCTTGGCGCCGGCGTGTTCGAGCACGCGGTTGACCAACGTTCGAACGAGTCTTCCGGTTGCATCATAGACCAGGAGGGATACCCGGCCGCTGGTGACGGTTGAATAGGTGATCGCTGTGTAACCCTTGACCGGGTTGGCGGTATTCGGGGCAAAGCCGAACCCCGGAGTTGCACCCTGATCGCCTGGCTGCTCGGCGATACCCACGGAGAAACCGGTATGGAAGACCTCATGATCTCCAAGATACATAATACCACTCGCATAACCGCCGCCGACAAATACGCCAAGATCACCGGCCGCAGTCAGAGTTACGGGGATCGGCGTCACGTTGCATACCGACTGCGGTTTGGGCATGTTCCAATCGGTCCAGGTGTCCGTGTAGGGATCGTAGGACAGGGTACGGTCTAATTGACCGGTCGACACCTGACCGCCGATGACCCACAGCTGTCCGTTAACATCATCAACGCCGCTCGGCACGCGGCGGCAGCCCTGCGCGCCAGGGATTGGAGCCCAGCTGCCCCATGTGATACTCATCGGGTTGGCCTGGTCTATGACGCCGACGATGTAGTTGTTGTCGTAGGCGTTCGCGGCCGTGTATCCGAAGGCAAGGATCGCGAATGAATCGATTATGCCACCGGCCATGGCGCCGCGGCCCGGTGCCGGGAACGGAGTTGCTACATCCCAATAATTGTTGTAGGTATCGTAGATGTAGACTGCGGTCACCGGGGTCATTGACCAGTTACCGCCGCCGAAAACATATAGCAGCGAGTCCTTGTAGACTCCAGTTATCTGGTCGAGGAAACCAACCGGCGGTGTCGCGCCGGCAGTCCAGGAACTTGGCGGATCAAGGATGTCGAGGCGCTGCAGCGGATTCGCGAAGACGATTGTGCCGCCCAGGCGGTAGAACTTGCCGTTGATAAAATTGGCCGTACCGTAAGAACCGGCGCCAAATGGATTGGTGCCGCCGTCCAACCACTGATTATTGGCGATATCATAGATCAGGATTGTGTCATCGTAGACTGCGCCGTTCCGGACGCCGAAGACGTAGTAGTATCCGTCATGGCCCGTTGTCTCGGACATGCCGGCTCCGGGGATCGGATATAGCGGCGGATCGAGTATTTCCCAGAATACGGAGATGGTCGTCGTTTGCCGGCTCAAAGTGTCATTGCCCGGATTCTGGTCACCGGCAAGAACAGTAAACGAAGTGATATCATACGTAATACCGCTGTTCGGTCCACTCGTCCAGGAAGCAAAGGTGACGGCAGTCTGGTTGCCGGCGTCGAGGGAGATGTTTGCGGTCTCGCTGTAGATGTTCACGCCCGCCGAGTCGATCAGGAAGTAAACGTCAAACGTCTCGTTGTTGGTACCATAGTTTCGATATGTTGCACTCGGGTCAATTGTTGTGCTGGGGAATAATGTCGCAGGCGGCGCGTTGATCGACAGTGTCCCGACATCGTGATCCAGGCCGGCGCCTTCGGTGCCGAGCAGGACAAAGCCCGCTTCATTGGGGCTACCGAAGACCGAGGTCGCGGTCACCCATTTGTTATTACCCAGCAGCGGGAAGGCAAAATAACATTCCTGACCGTTGCCAATACCGGTCTGGCCCATCCAGCCGGTCTGCCCGTTGACCGCGAATTGATTGTTCGGCTGGACGCAGATCCAGGAACGCTGGCCGGCCGGCAGAACAA
>JACUUY010000192.1 GCA_014859085.1 Caldifarciminota bacterium | reverse complement strand
CGACGAATATTCCCCGGCGTCAGACCCCTGACAACAACCGTCTCCACCCATAACCGCTTGAGATACGCATAATCATAAATACAACCCATCTCCTTCAAGCGATTCATTTCCGGATCGATGGCAGCAACACTTCTGCTTTCAGAGGTAATATCATGTAGTTTAATGATCGCACGCGCAATTACACTTTCTCTGTTCGATACATCAGTTAATGAGATTACTTCTTTTGCACAATCCAAGGATTTATCAGCATTCCCGATATCGTGGAAGATCGCTGCGCATCTTAAATATGCTTCGATCTTCAGATTGATATTTGGGTTTTCTCTCTTGTTTTGCGTAACTGCTTTGTTCGATAATCTTTCAGCATCGGCAACAGTACCATCGATCGCACACGCCATAGCGGCTGCAACATGATACAATATATCGACGTTTACCTTGGCTGGCCTGTCCAATAGCTTTGCAGCTCGTTTACGGTCCCCCTTTTTAAAATAGGTCATAATTAGCCCATAGATTGCCCAAGAATCGTTGGGCGTAATAGCTAACACTGCCTCGTAAAGCGCTATGGATTCATCGAATCTCCCCAAGTCGCCATATATGATGGCAAGATTCAACAGAGCAATAGCTGCGTACTTTGTACCGTCAATCCTGCGCGCCAATTCCAAAGAATGATGAAACAAGTCTCTGGCCATTGATAGATGCCCTTGTTGTGTGAGTAATAGTGCTTTGTTATTCATGGTCGCGCAGAGTGCATCGATACGCTTGGTTCGCCGGAAACCGTCGATAGCCAGGTCAAAATATTTGGCTGCGTTCTCTGTGTCCCTCAATTGTTGGCAGTACGACGCAATCAAACTGCTGCTTAGAGCGTACTGAACAAGAAGATTGTGCTTCTGGCAGAATTTCAGCAACTGCTTTGTTTTTTCAATACCGTGTTCGAAAGCGCCTCTGTACCATTCAATACTGCCCAACGTATATAGCGCCATGGCTTCATGGTCAATGTCACCTGTCTTTCGTGCTTCGCGTAACGCGTCGGTGATTATTTTCTCGGATTCATCGAATCTTGACAGATTCGCCAGGGCATAACCTAAGACATTTAAGATCTTTATACGATCCTGTTCACTGAGCACCCTACTATCCAGCGCTTTCGAGTAGTGGTCAATAGCTACTTCGTACTGACCGCCAATCGCGCTGATTTTGCCTAGGCCGAAATAAGCCTTTGCGGCGAGTTCATCGCGGGAGTTCTTTAGTACAGCATTGTAGCATTCCGTTGCCGCCCCGTTGCGGCCAAGTCGCGCATTTATGTCACCAACCTTGAGGAGAATCTCGGGGTATTTGTGTGGCTCCAGTGTCTTCGCATGATCGGCAACTCGCTCGTAGTTGCGTAGCGCAGAATCGTAATCGTAGATGGCTTCTGCTTCGGCCGCAGCGCGCTGGTAATAGGCATAGGCATGCTTCGCATCGCCAATCTGATCATTCAATCTGGCAAGCATATTGAAGTAGAATTTGTCATCTGATGCCTTACTTATAGTTGCTTTTACGAGCTTATTGCGTATAGAACGGGCTTCGTCGTCGGGGATCACTGCAGTAACGTGGTCAGAGGTCAGTTTGTTCATCACCGACAGCATGCGCTGTCCGTTGATCGTATCTTCACGCGCCAGGCCTATGCTCTTCACGTTTTCTACAGCAACATCCGGGCTTCCGTCCACTGCGTCGCTGATAACAGCAAGAGCCAGTGGCTGCTCTGCGAGCGCAAGTATCTTCAGGACACGGAGGTCATCCGGTGCAAGATTATCTATGCGGGCTGCCACTAACCCTATCATACTTTGCGGCAGCGCAACACCCTGTAATTTCGATGCTATGATTTGCCATCGGTTGTCTTTGTAGAACAGTATTTCTCTATCATATAATGTCTTCAATACCTCGACACAGAAAAATGGATTACCTCCGGTTTGTATCTGTAACCATTCTGCAAGAATGACCGGTGCATCTTTTTCAACTGTCACGACGTCGGCGAATGTCTTTTCGATCAGAAGTGCAATTTCGTCCTTCGATAGTGGATTCAACATAACGTGCTCAAAACCGAGTGCTGTTATCGTATCGCTCGGTTTGGCAGTACCTATCAGCAACACATTCGAAGCCGCGATGCCATATCCAATGTATCGAAACAATGCCAGCTCGTAATTCGAAAGAGTGCCGATATCGTCTATCAATAGGACAATTCTGTTTCTATTGGCGGCCTTGGCAAATGACCGAGTGATTTCTTCAAAGATTTGGTACTTGTCTTCTGCCGTAGAGATTTCCTTTGTGCTTGTTTTCAGTCTCTTGCGCAGCATTTCGAGCAGGCCTGAACCACGTGTTGCCTGGTGGTAAATGACTTCATTGCCATCCAAAAGGCATTTGAACTTCAGTTCCTGCAAAAGTCGGGTTTTCCCCAGCCCGATGTCACCTAAGATAACCAATGCTTCACCATTTTTCTTGCGGATCTGCTCAATAATGTCGTCAACCTCAATATACCCGGTGCTCGGTAAGCGTACTTGGTACGCGGACAACTCAACATCACCCGACTGCGTGTACTTGCTAAGCGACTGGTAAAGCTCGGGGATGGTCGGCCTGAGCGCCGGCTCGGTCGATACCGAACGATTCAAGAGCTTACCTATATCGTCAGGAATGTCCGGCAGCGCGGTGATACTTCCAGCAAACCGGCATCCCGATAATATCTCATACATAATCACACCAAGCGAGTAAAGGTCGCTGCGCTGATTGATGGCCGTACCCTTCAGCACTTCGGGCGCAATATAGCCGAGTGTACCTGCTGCTTGGATATCCTCCTCCGGCGTGCCGGCAAAGCCAAAATCGATTAGTTTCACCTGCCTCTGATTGGGGTCAAATAGTATGTGCTCGGGCTTCAGGTCGCAATGGACAAAACCCTTATTA
>JACUUY010000191.1 GCA_014859085.1 Caldifarciminota bacterium | reverse complement strand
AGCAGAAATTTTCCATTTCTCCTGCCGGGCGCGCGAACCGCTACTGCAAAGCGGCGCACATTGCCTCAGTGATAGCAGTGCGCGGTGTCGCTGTAAAGCGTGTTGCGCGTGCCGTCCTCATCGGTCCACGAACAGGTGAACCAGAAATAGCCGACAAGCACGTAACCCGGCGGCACCTGGACTATGATCCGGAGTTCCTCCCACTCGGTAGTCCGGAACGTCCAGGTGTCATATCCATATAACACTTCGTCCACGCCGATCTGGGCGGTTGCCCATCCCTCCAGCTTCGCCTGGATCGGCGTATCGCCGCCCTCGAGCCGGCCCACGGCCACGCATCTGAGCTCGGTCACGTCCCGGCCGCCCACGGGCTGTTCTCCGAACAGCATGTTAAGCCGGGTGTATTCCTTACCGCAGGACAAGATGACCGCGCCGGTCACCATCAATGCTACTAAAGCAAACCCTTTCTTCATGCCTTCCTCCAGATTATACGATCCACCATTGCTGCTAATGTACTACACGTGAAAAATACACCATTTTACTGCTTTCCGAACAGGGCTTTCACTGCACGGCACAACGATCCGCCTTTCGTTACTTCACCACCTCGGGTAGTTCTCCGGCGACTTCGGGTAGGAGCGTGATCTCGATCCTACGGTTCTGGCTGCGCCCCGCGACGGTCGCGTTGCTCGCGACCGGGCTGTATTCTGACATGCCGATCACCTGCAGGCGCGTTCCTTCAATACCGACCTTGTCCTGCAGGAAGCGCACGATGTTGGTCGCGCGCGCGGCCGAGAGTTCCCAGTTAGTCGGGAATTTTTTCTGCAGGTTCGGATGGATCGGCACGTTATCCGTGTGCCCTTCAACGCGAATGATCTTATCCTCGGTGTTCTTCAGCACGCTTCCAACCCGGTCGAGGATCTTCAATCCTTCAGGCGTGATGTTCGCCTCGCCCGAGGGGAACAGGATCTTGTCGACCATGGACACGGACAGCCGGTCAGCCAGCTGGGTGATCTTTATCTGGCCCTGCGCGATTTCGTCCTGCATATCGGCGACCAGCGTCTCGTAGGTGGTCTTGAGCCGCGCGATCTCATCCTCTTTTTCCTGCGATACCTCGGCAACCCGCGCTTCGAGTTCTGACGTAAGCAGGATTTTTTGCTCCTCGAGGCCGCTGATCCTGGCCATCAGTTCGTCGTGCGTCTTCCTGCTGGCGCTCAACAGATAGAGCGAAAGGCCGGCCAGCGCCAGAGCGATTATGCTTACGACTATGATCGCGATCTTCATAGTCCCGCCTCCTTTAGCACGATTGAAGTTTAGCGAAAATCCAAGGGCCCGTCAAGACGGTGCATTGGGGTGCATTGGGGACGGTGGTTGACAATTTGCCCTACAAGTGGGGACAGGCATACACTTTTATTACTTTTGACAAAGAGGCTGAATCACCAAGGTATTATTCCTTTGGGGCAAAGCGGCAATTTTCAGTGGCACAGACAGGACTCAAATGTGTGAAAAGTGTATGCCTGTCCCCGGTGAAACTTGAAGGCTCGTGACTATTTGAGCAACGCCTCGGGGAAAACGTGAATACTCGCCAGGATCGAAAACCGATTTGGATAGTAGATCCATTCAGGATTCACATGGTCAACGAGCACGGACTTGCCGATTCCAATGTCCAGTGTTGCAGAACTTACCCGGATGCCGATGCCGCATGTAAGGAAGACGGTTCTCAGTTCGGAAGCAGGGAAGCCTAAAGCGTCGTAGAACAATTGATAATAGCCACCGCCCCGCAAGATAAGAAATTCTAACGGCTGGATCTCAAAACCGCCGTTCAGCCCGAATTCATAATCGCCCCATACTAATGTTCCGCCCCTTCGCCTCCAGTCTCGATATGTAATCTGTCCTGCAAGCATGACCGATTCTCTGAGCTTGTATTCCATCCCGCCGTTGACTTCCCAGAGAATGTTCTCTCGGTAATCCAACTCTTCCTGGGTAACATTAGATTCGAGACTCTCAGCCCACACCTCATTTACCCATAAAACAGTCGGCGAAAGAAGACGCAGCGCAAATCTTACACGTTCGTTTATTAACACAGAACTGGATATCAGCGCGCTCGCACCGCGGGCATTGTATTCATAAGACATGTCGCTCATTTCTGGCAGTTGTATGTTGACCGTGCTTTTTCCCCATGTGAAGTTGAGGGTGGCGCCCAATTCCATTTCCGGCCGGATTGACCGGCGATAACCCAGGCTGATAAAAGAAAGATCGCTCCTCATCTCATACAAGTAGGGCAACGCCAGGAGGGATTCTGTCTTGCACACACGCCATTTCATAAATTTCTGGTACAGAAACCCAAGACTGCCTTGCCAGATACCGGGGACAACAAAACCTGCAGAATGGGGCAAGAAAACAACGTCCTCCTCTCCAATGTAGTTACCTTCAATAGTGTCCCGCCACTCTTTGGCAACCCCGAATGAGAAGACCGGGAACGTATCCAGATTGGCCGGATTACGATACGTGGCCAGTGGTCCTGTGCTGACTAGACCTGCGTCACCCATGGCGAGCGTTCTGGCATCCAGATTCGCGAACACCCATGGAGATCGAGGATAATACTGCTCCTGCGCATGGGACACGCCGGCCAAAAACATCATGCAGTGAATGAAATACAATTTACGCATACTACCTCCCATCATTCTTCAAACGGACCGGCCTCCGCCCGTCGACAAGAAAATCAAACGCAATTCACGGCGTTTATCTGAGCAATACGAACTTGGCCGTCATCTGCCCGGATCCGTCTTCCAGGACGACGAAATAAACACCCGGCCTCATGCCGGAGAGCGAGACCGCACGTTCGGTTTCCCCGCGCTCAAGCGCTTCTTCCCTCACCACGTTGCCCGCCGCATCACAGACCGTCAAACGCCCTTTTATCATGGATCCTCGATCGTGTATCATGCATCTGAT
>JACUUY010000190.1 GCA_014859085.1 Caldifarciminota bacterium | reverse complement strand
AGGAGGCTCGTTTTCAAGCCCGACTATATTATAGCACTCTCGAATTTCGAAACTAATCTGCTGCGCAGGACTATTGCGAAGGGTAAGATGGGGTAAAATCTTTACATTATGCATGCCGCTTTGATCATTACCTCGATCCTGCAGTAATGCTCCTCTATACTGGATCCTGAGAACTTTTGCTTGTGTATATTACGAATATCTGCCGAGTTGTGCTGATGTAGAATGTAGAGATTTGACCCCAGAGGACTATCGGGATGTCTTGCCTTGTCGTGAATACTGCGTATAATGTCCCATGGCCCGGAAGTTCGTGATCATTGATGCGCATTCGATAATCTTCCGCTCATATTTTGCGTTCATTAAGCACCCGCTGAGGAACGCACGCGGTGAGAACACCTCAGGTGTCTTCGGCTTCATCAACATGATCCAGAAGATAAAAAAGAATCTCTCTTCCGAGTACATGGGGCTCGTCTTTGACGCCCCGGGTGAGACCTTCCGCGACAAAGCCTACAAGGAATACAAGGCGACCCGACCCGCTGCGCCCCCGGACATCCCGTTCCAGATCGAGAAAGTGAAGGAGATTGCCGGGTCCATGGGCATACCGCGCTTCGAGATTCAGGGATACGAGGCCGACGACGTGCTCGCGACCCTTGCCATAAGGCTGAAAGAGCACGGCGCAGTCTATATCGCGACGTCGGACAAGGACCTGCTCCAGATGGTCGGCGATAATATCTACGTCTACGACCCGTACCAGGACCTGGTCTATGACCGCGATAAGGTCTTTGCCAAATTCGGCGTATCGCCCGAGCAGATCCCGGCTTACCTGGCCATGACCGGCGACACGATCGACAATGTTCCCGGCGTCCCGGGTGTCGGCCCGAAACGCGCGGTCGAGATCATCAAGAAGTACGAGGACTTCGACGACGCCCTGGAAAATGACGCGCGTTTGCAGCCGCACCGGGAGAGGGCGCTTCTATCCCGGGAATTGATCGAACTGAAGACTGACGTGCCGCTCGACCTTGAGATCGAAGCGCTCCGCATCAGAGAACCGGACACTGCCCGGCTCATGCCCGTTCTCATCGACCTCGAGTTCCATTCGCATATCAAACAATTCTCACGAGCAAACCAGACGGCGTTCAGCGTGCAGGAATTCCAGGATAAGAACACCATGGCCGGGATCGATGTCGTGGGCATTACCCTGGAGCATGATCAATTATACCTGAGTCCTGATCCCGGAACCGTGTACCGCGCCACCCTGGAACAAGGAGCCTCCATTCTGAGTGACGAGAAAACCACCAAGGCCGGTTATGATCTGAAGAAGATCGCCCGCGCCGCAAAGATGACCGGGCCGCTCTTCGACCTGCAGATCATCTCCTGGCTGCTCGACCCCAATCGCCGGTCCCATTCTTTCGAGGACATCTGCCTCCACAACCTCAAGGTCTACGCGGAAAAGACACCCGGGACCGAAGCCGTAATGAGCCGGCAGTTGTACCCGATACTGCGCGGCAGACTTGCCGAACAGGAAATGCTCGGCCTTTACAACGATATCGAAGGCCCGCTCATCCAGGTGCTCGCGAACATGGAAAGACGCGGCATCAAGCTCGATGTCTTGTATCTGCAGGAACTCGACGTTCAAGTCGACAAGAAACTCAGGGATTCAGAGAAGAAGATATATGCCATGGTCGGACATGAATTCAACATCAATTCGCCCCGGCAACTTGCCCAGATCCTCTTCGAGGAACTGGGGTTGAAGCCGGCAAAACGCGGGAAGACCCACTACTCGACGAACTACGAAGTCCTCGCTCAACTCAGCCTCACGCACGACGTGCCCAGGGAGATCCTGACGTTCCGCGAACTCGCCAAGATGAAATCAACCTATCTCGAACCGCTGATCATGCTCAGCCGGGACGGCAGGATACATACCACGTTCAACCAGGCGAGCACGGCGACCGGCCGTCTCTCGTCATCGAACCCCAATATCCAGAACATCCCGGTGAGGCGCGACCTCGGAAAGGAAATACGCAAAGGGTTCATCGCCGGCGAGGGATGCACATTGCTCTCGGCCGACTACTCCCAGATCGAACTCCGGCTGCTGGCGCATTTCTCCAGCGATAAGAACCTCGTCAGCGCCTTTGAGAACGGCGAAGACATCCACCGGCACACGGCAAGCGTCGTTTTTGGCATCCCCGAGCAAAAAGTCAACGAAAAGCAGCGCCGCATGGCAAAAGTCGTTAACTACGGGTTGATCTACGGGATGAGCGACTACGGACTCGCCCAGCGGTTCGACATCGTATTGGAAGAGGCGTCTCAGTTCATCGAATCGTACTACACCCTGTATCCCGGGGTCGCCGGCTGGCGCGAAGAGGCAGTGAGGTCGGCCGAGGAAAAGGGCTATGCCGAAACTCTTTTCAAACGCCGCCGGCCGCTGCCGGATTTGCACGGACGCAACCACGCGCTCCGCGAGTTTTCCAAACGCGCCGCGATCAACACGCCGATCCAGGGCACGGCGGCCGACCTGATCAAGATCGCCATGATCGATGTCGAGCGGGAGCTGACCAGGGCCGGCTTCGGGCAGGGATTGCTCCTGTCCATTCACGACGAGCTCCTCTTCGAGATCGAGAACGAGAGGATCCGGGAGGCCAGCGGGATCATCAAGGATTGTATGGAAAACGCGATACACATAAATGTGCCGGTTGAGGTCTTTATCGGCCTGGGCCGGAACTGGGCCGAAGCCCACTAGAACCACAAAACCCGAAATCCGAACATCTAAATTCGAAACAATCTCAAAATTGAAAACTCCAGTGACCAAAACAAAGAAAACACAATACCGCTGCACATTGTCCCGCATCTTTGTGACTTTAGGCTCGAATTCCGGCAATTTGGCAATGGATATCACTTGCTGGTTCGGACATGGACAAAACCTGCCTAATTTACCATGTTATTGACACTTGCATAAGTAATAGGAATATGGTATACTGGTGCCATGAGACCAC
>JACUUY010000189.1 GCA_014859085.1 Caldifarciminota bacterium | reverse complement strand
TACTGAAAACTTTGCTTGTTTACCTGGAAACGGAGGGCATTATCCGCCCCAAGTATACCCGTTTTGAAGAATATGCATTTAAGTGCCGGATGAGGCCTGCGGATATTGCCGATAAATTCACTGGGGAAAGAAAAGACTTTGTTAAGGAGATTTTCAATAATTGCCATACTAAGAAGATTTGGACCTATGTTGACATACAAGGGATTCTTGACGGTTATGGCAGAGCGGCGGATCGGCAACGAATTGTCGCGGCTCTGGAATATTTTTCGGAGAAAGAATGGATTGAACTTCAATCCAAACAAGCAATCGAAGTTTATGAAATTCTGGCGCACGATTTTAACCTTGATGTGGTGGGTAGAAAAATATGCAGACTCTTCGAGGCAAAGGAAAACCACGAGATCCAGAGAATACACAATTTGGTTGATTTCTTTGAAAGCACCTCTTGTATCAGCAAAAGGCTGGCCCGCTACTTTGGTGAAGACCTCAAGAACGACCGCTGTGGACACTGTTCATTTTGCAAGACCGGTCAGGCTGTTATTCAGCAGACAACCGAATTGCAACCGCTCAGCACCTTTAGTTTTAAAGAACTGACCGGCGAGTTCATCAAAACTGCCGGGGATCATTGCTCAGCGTTGAATGTCGCCAAATTCCTCTGTGGCATCTCATCTCCGGCCTTAACAAAACTAAAGGTCAAGAATCTCGCCCACCACGGCATTTTTGAAAGGTATCCGTTCTTGGAGGTCAAGAGCTGGGTTAATAGCCGATGGCGGTAACAATGATTCTGCGCTTGTCTCTCGAGTCGTCGAATTCACAGAAAAAGAGGGTGTAATCGGCAGCGGCAATCTGCCACCGCCACCTGACAGCGTCCGTGATCGCTGGAGCCGCTTGTTCGGCAGTACACGGCGTGCAGCAGAAGGGCCGCCACCACGCCAAGGCGCTCAGCCAGCGGCCGGCGGGTTTTCCCGCGCCTGCCGCAACGCCCGGTTGAAAAAATGCCGGATGGCCTGGTCGCGCGCCTGGGCGTCGCTCAGGACAATGCTTTTCATCTCGTTGTCGCGCTGGAACATGCGGATCGCCCCCTTGAAGAACGCCTCCGAGAAGGCCGAGAACACCACGTCCGGCGGGTTGTTGCGCAGCATCTCGGTCATGTCCTCGTCAAGAATCTCCCGGTTGACCTGCTCGAAGCGCAGGAAGTCCTCCCTGGTGAATTCCGTTCCGTGCCGCTCGTTGAAGGCCCGGATGATTTCCGACAGCGAGCGCTCCTTGTCCTCGGTGTAGGGCGCCAAACTCGCTGACCGGCTTGAGCGCCTCGCGCTCGCCGGGGCGCTCCGCTCACGCACCCGCATCAACCTTGATCAGTATCCGCCGTCGCCTGCCCTCCGGGTTCCTTAGCCCGCACTGCCCTGAAGATCTCGCGTGCCAAGATCGGAAACGCCGAACCCTGGAACTCAGGGTCGGCCATGTACCGCGTAACGATCTTGTCATTCTCGATCATGCGCTCAATCATCAGGTCCTCAATGAGCTTGCGGATGCCAATCTCGAACTTGTCGAGCGGATTGGCGAGTGCCGTTTGCACGATCTGCTCGCTGTTGCAGGCCTTCTCCTTAATTTGCTGAAAGAAAAGCCGGTCTTCCTCGGTGAACTGTGTTCCGAATCGCTCGTTCAGGGGTGCCTTCTCCTCCCGCGCCTTGCCGGTCCCGACCTCGGTTGGGCTCTTAATGTACTGCGGGTCGCCTTCCCTGACCTCGATGGCACCGGAGAAGACGCGCTCCAGCCGGTAAAACTGTAATGCCACCTCGTCGCCTAACTTAACGATAGTCGCGTCACGATCAAGCGGCAGGTGCGGCAGCAGGGAGCGACCGTAGCTATAGAGCATCTCCAGATCGGGGTCGGCGTACGGGATGATCTGGCTCAGGAATGCGTAGACCTTCACATACCCGGATAGTTTGTCCCGAAACTCCTGGCGTTTCTCCTCTTCGACGATGCTCTTAAAGCGGTCCACCGCAGGCTGCAAATGCCGCTGCAAGTGCGCATGGTCGGCCGAACCCTGGCGTGCGATGGGTTTGTAGAACACCTGCGCGAAGGCCTCTACCTCGCTCCAGTGATACACCTGCGTCTGATCGAGTTCGTGCTTCAGGGTCTCCAACTGCGACGGGTCAGAGGCCTCCGCCAGCTCGGTCTTGTCGTAGTAGGGCTTGAACGCGCTGAAGATATTCTCGGCGTCATTGACGAAGTCGAGTACGAACGGCGCGTCTTTGCCGGGAATCATCCGATTCAGGCGCGAAAGGGTCTGAACGGCTTGCACACCGTCCAGCCGCTTGTCCACGTACATCGTGTGCAGTAGCGGTTGGTCGAAGCCGGTCTGGTACTTGTTGGCCACCAGCAACACCTGGTAGTCGGGTGAATCGAAGCGCTCCGGGAGTTGCCCTTCGCTGATCGGCTTCCCCGTGACGACGTCCGTATTCATCCCCGGCTCGGTGTACTCGCGTCCCGTATCCGGGTCCCGTACCGTCCCGCTGAACGCAACAAGCGGATGAACATCCGTGTAGCCGTTCTCGGCAATGTAATCCTCAAAGGCCAGCTTGTAGCGCACGGCGTGCAGCCGTGATGAGGTGACAACCATTGCCTTGGCGCGCCCGCCGAGACGGTGCACCACACTGCGCCGGAAGTGCTCCACCATCACTTCCGTCTTCTGTTCGATGTTGTGGGGGTGCAGACTCATAAACTTCGCCAGGGCCCGAGCCGCCTTCTTCTTCGGCAGCGTCGAATCATCCTCCGCCGCCTTGAGGAGCCGGTAGTAGGTAGCGTAGGTCGTATAGTTCGCCAGCACGTTTAGGATGAACCGCTCCTCGATCGCCTGCCGCATGCTGTAGATGTGAAAGGCATCCGATTTGCCGCTTGCGCCGACCCGCCCGAAGAGTTCCAGCGTCTTGCCTTTGGGCGTGGCGGTGAAGGCAGAGAAGCTCAGGTTCGACTGCCGCCCGCGCGACTGCATCACCTA
>JACUUY010000041.1 GCA_014859085.1 Caldifarciminota bacterium | reverse complement strand
TTTTCATTTTCTTGGCAACGTCATCCATACTCATTCCAATACTTTCTCGTGCCCATACAAGAACTTTTGGCTCTACTGCAACTGTAAACGATTTGGCAGGCATAATTATACCTCCACTATTCCTTCAACTTATAAATCTCAAATGGCAATTGACAGTAATCAATACGATATTCCAAAAGATAATCGGTGTCGAGATACTTGCTTGGTGCAAAGATTAATCGTCTTTTACCTCTGTATGGACCTAAAGTTTTCGCTTTTTCAAGTGTAAGCGCTGTGGCTTTGAGATATTCAATATCAGGCTTGTATAATAAGTAAACTTCATATTCTTTTGACTCGCCGATAAAATTCTTTTTTGCCTCGACTTTTTTCGGATCAAATTCCTCACCTGTTGCAGTATAAAAAACATAACGGGCAAGCTCAAGAAAACTGGGTAATTTATTACCTTCTAAAATACTTTCCATCTCAATCGGGTCACCAAGTTCGAAATAACTGAATGTTCCTTCTAATCCATTGCGCAGTTTTTCATCCTTTGCATTCTTGACGCCTTTTATAACCCTTCTTACTCTTTCAGCAGCGATTTTGTCTGCATATTCTTCACACTCAACCAGAATGAATTTGCGGTTGCCACCATCTTCTTTGTTCAAATCTAAAACCGCATGTGCAGTTGTGCCAGAACCAGCAAAAGAATCGATGATGATTGCGTCATTGTCTTCCCAAGTAACTAAATCTATTAAGTACCTAACCAGACGCGAAGGTTTTACAGTTTCTAAAACTTTCTTACCATTAAAAATTGTCTTCAGCTCAATCGTTCCAGTAGAAGCCGTTCCAACTTCATCCAGCAAGCTATCCGCTGCCGATATCCGTTCTTGACCCGCTCTTATTTTTCTAAAAACCTCCCAGCCCCCTTTTTCGTTTTTCTCAAAATCGAGATCATCAGCTTCCAACATTCTGAAAACCGTTCCTTCCCCGAATCTCCACCGTCCTTCTGAGCCATCCGGACGAATTGGATAAGCCATTCCTCCATCTGGGGTTGGTATGGGAAAATACATTCGAGGCCTGTCTTCTCGTCTATCTCCCTGCCCCCATTGCCTTAATCTTTCACGCGTATAACTCCCCTTTTTATCACTGAATCGACCTTCTGGCTGGATTCTTATCACAGGTTTTATTGAAACTTTATTTGAATCTCTTGCGAAACATTCAACATATTCATGATTCATCTCAACTTGAGAAGTTGTTCCTCCTTTACCGCTGCGTCCTGTCCACGCAAAAGTGGCAATGTGGTTGTCATTAAATATTTCTTCCATAAGAAGTCGCAATCTCTGCTGTTCATTTTCGTCAATTGAAACAAAAATCACTCCATCTTCTCTCAGTAGTTCTCGCAAAAGCTTCAATCTCGGCATCATCATACAGAGCCATTTATCGTGCCGGGTTAAATCGTCTCGGTCCACCGCTTTGCCCAGCCATTCCTGCATCATTGGTGAGTTCACATTATCATTATAGACCCACCTTTCATTACCAGTATTATAAGGCGGATCAATATAGATACACTTCACCTTACCTGCATAAGTAGGAAGGAGCGCTTTCAGTGCCTTAAGATTATCACCGTGAACTATAAGGTTATCATTAAGACTGACCTTATCCGTCAAACTTTTATCTTTTTTCGGGACAAGTTGATGGTATTTAACTGTTAAATGATAATTCTGAACAAATGTTTTCCCTTTAAAATTTAGAGTCGCCATATTTTACATCATTCCTTTATTCCCCGTACAAGGAATCGTTGATACCTTGTTCATACTTAGAAATATATAGCACATAAAACAAAAGTCAATACATCAAAGCAATTCTTACGGAATATTTTCGCGCGATAAGCACACGATAACACTAGCCGCAAGAGCCTTTTGCCTTCAAGAATCTCTGGCAGGAAGCACATTTGCCGCACATCTTCTTCCCACCCATGTAGCATGAATAGACGTATTGGATCGGCGCACCGAGCTTCAAACCGAGACGGTATATCTCTTTCTTCGTAAGCTTAAGCGTATAGCTCTTCACCCTGACTTTGTTCAATGTGCTGCAGCGTAATGCGTCGTTGATGGCATTCACAAATCGCGAGGAATTGTCCGGAAACTCGCGTGCTTCCTCCAGGTTGAATCCCGTGATAATCAATTTCGCGCCGTAATATTCAGCGTAGCATGCCGCAATGTTTATGAACAAACCGTTTCGGTTGGGTACCCACAGGCTGCTCAACCGGATGAAGTCGCCCGCATGGACTTTCTTCTTCCTGCCCAGCATAACAAGTTTCTTGAATTCACTGAAAAAGGGCAGCCTGATCACTTTATGATTGATCTTCAAGGCACGGCAAACCTTCCTGGATGCGGTGATCTCCATCTGCGCCGCGCGCTGGCCGTAGTCAAAGGTCAACGCACATAGTGGCATGGTGCGTTTCTTGGCGATCGCCGCATTGACCGTTGAGTCAAGACCGCCGGAAAGCAGAATAATACACTCAGTCTTCATCCGGAGAGTATGTCACCGAATAGTCAGGTCCTTCCCAGACCGTGACCGTGGTTACATTGTCAATTTTCTTCTTCATCTGATCAAAAACGTATTTCGCAACATATTCTGCGGTCGCGTTGTGTTTCTCGAAAAAAGGAACCGAGTTCAAATTCTTGTGATCCAGCTCGGCCAGTACCTTTTGGAGCTCGTCATTGAGCACACGGAAATCAACACCCATCCCGATTTTATCCAGATTCCTAACCCCAACCCTTACCTGTATTTTGTATGTATGCCCATGCAAACCCGCGCAATCACCAGGATAGCCCTTTACCTGGTGGGCCGCTGAAAAACTGCCCTCAATTGATAGTTCAAACATCCTCACTCCTTGTCAGATCTTCTCTCAGTATCCCCCGCGCCCGGGTGAAAAATTCGAGCGCGCTCGCTTCGCGGTAATCCAGATAGGTCCACTCCAGGGGCACAAAACCCTTGTGCTTGTAAAGCAGCGTGACCTCGGCGTAGATCCCCTGGCCGAGGCAGATCCGGTGCGCATAGTTCTTCGTCGAGGCAAGAACAAGATTGCTCAGAGACAGCAGCCCCGGATCGATGTTCACGTGGCGTCCACCCTGCGCATTCAAGTATTTTTTCTCGGTTGCGTTGGTCCGGTGCTTGAACTCGACCAGACGATCGGGCATGACCAGATCCCCGAATGCCCACCACTGCCGGGTCAATTGATCGCCCATTTCCTTATTGTAGTATGGAGTGTGGTCGAATGGCCGGGATGCTGACTTGAGCACGATCCGGCCGAGAATATCTTCGAGTTCCGGGCCGATATCGGCCTTGAGATCGCCGGACCATATCAGCCCGACGACCGGCATCACCCGCCGCGGATCTCTAATGCCGGCCATCACACGCCTTCACGCACACGCCGCAGATGTACTGACCGATCCCGCGGATCTTAGAAAATTCCTTGAGCTTGGCCAGACATCTTGCCAGGTCAACGCCGGTATCGGTGATCGCCTGCGCTGGGCAGGCGCGGACGCACTTCTGACAGTCACCGCAGGTACCGGTGGCACGCGCGTCCGGCGCGAACTCCAGATCGGTCAGCACTGAAGCGTAGCGGACCCGGGCGCCGCATTCGGGATGGACCACGAGTCCGCTGCGCCCGATATGGCCTAAGCCGGCGGCAGCGGCAAGATACTTGTGCGATACATGCCCTTTCTGCTGTTCCCGGTCCACGGTCTGGGACGCGGGCACGGCCAGCGCGCGCTTGCCCAGTTCCTCGATGAACCGCGCGAGCCGGAATGCGGTTTGGTCGAGCATCCAGTTGACGGTTTTGTAGTGGTGCTTGTACAGCAGGGTCGGCCGGTCTTCGATCGTCTCCAGCACGGCGCGCGATAGCGGGAAGCCGAAGACAATTGCCCGGGGAAAGGTTTCCGTGACTTCAATCACCTGAGTATTATCCGGGACCGCGCAGAACCCCACGATCTTTGTGCCCTGGGCCTCCAGAAGACCGGTTATCCGCGCACGAGAATCAGACATCGATGATCCGCGGCCATGCTAATCGCCCGGCGACGATAAATCTTCATCCGGTCGCTCAATATCCTCGAGCGGATCAACCGGCTCGCCGTCCGCGCCCGCATCAGCGGTCCTGTCGTGCGGTTGGTCATCGTCCGGCGTGAAGTCGGAGATACCGCGTGAATTCTTGTCGTCGTCCTCGCTCAGGTCCACGATATCTTCCTGCGGCTTCTCCGCATCGCCAGTCCCGGCGCTGTCTTCCAGGGACGCGCTCTTGCTTCCGCCAGAAGAATCCTCGGGCCCGGTCTCTGTTCCATCATCCGGCACCCCGGCGACGCCGCCCTGAACCGGCGGCGGTTCGAGGTACCCGCTAATGACCCGCTCGCCAAAATCCTCTTCTTTGGGCAACGCACTCAAGTCTCTAATACCGAAATACCTCAGGAATTCCTTTGTCGTCGCGTATTTTATGGGTCTGCCCGGCGAAAACATCCGGCCGCAGGTTTTGATCAGGTTCTTCTGCAGGAGCGTATCGAGCACTGATGTCGCGTCAACGCCCCTGATATTTTCGATGTCGGCTCTGATTATCGGCTGGTGATAGGCAACGATCGCCAGCGTTTCCAGCGCCGCCTTGGACAGGCGCTCTTTTCTCTTATGCAGAGCACCGACCCATTCAGCAAATCTGGGCAGGGTGTAGATTTGGAATCCTCCGGCGATCTCTTTGATCTCAAACGCGCGTGACGAAACCCGATACTCGCCGTTCAATTCGGCAATGATCGATCTGACCGTTTCTTCCGAGACATGTGCGATCTCCGCAATGCTTCTCAGCGGCAGGGGTTCGGTCGTGGCGATCATCAGCGCTTCGATCACTGCTCTGGTTTCGGTTTCATCCATGTGCGCCGGTGTTTCGGCCGGCGCGCTTTCTTCGTTCATGTCCATGACCTTATTTTGATCCATTAGAGTATCCATATAGTCGAAGCATATCACCAACAATCTTATCCCAATTGAATTTTTCGTCAACTGTCTTGCGCGCTGCCCGACCCATTTCCCGGCGCAGGCGATCGTTCTTCACGAGGGTCATGATCGCCCGGGCGAGCGCATCAGCGTCGGCCGGCGGAACCAGCAGTCCATTTCTCTGGTCAACCACGATGTCAGTGATGCCGCCCACCCCGGACGCGATGACGGGCTTGCCGCAGGACATCGCTTCGAGCAGCACCACACCCAGCCCTTCGGTGTCGCCTTTTTCATCATACACGGCCGGCAGCACGAGAAAACTGCACGACCGGTAATACCGGTTCAGATCCTCGTCAGATACCATCCCCGTGAACACAACCCGGTCCGCGATACCCAGTTCAACGGCCATCGCTTCGAGCTGCCCGCGCTGCTGGCCGCTGCCGATTATGACGAGGCGGTGGGGCACCGACTTGTGAATCAGGTGGAAACCTTCGAGCAGATAGCGCACGCCCTTTCTGGACACCAGCCGCCCAACGAAAAGGATCTCGTGCTTGTCCGATGTCTTACCCGCGCGGCCGTCCGCCGCGGCGCTGAACGGTATGATCTCGACCGGTTTCCGGACGATGCCGCAGAGCTCTTCTGCGGTATGGTTGGATATCGCGGTCACGCGATCCGATTTGTTGACCAGCGCCGAGAACGGTCTGCGCAAAACCGCCATCTTTTTCTTGAGCAGGCGGACCTCGACCCCGTAGAATGAACTATACAGACGTGCCTGGCCGAACCTCTTGCCCAGAACGCCGAACAGCACGTGAGGAAAGGGCCAATGGACATGCACGATATCGAACTTCTCGTGCTTTGTCAACCGGGCGATCGCGCGGCAGCCGAATGCAAGGTAGAAAAGAGGCAGCAGAAAGTTGATTGGACCCCGCGTCATCCGGTCAACCGCGGTCTCCTCGTGGGTCAACCGCTCAAACCGCTTGAGGAAATACCTGAACCGGAATACCCTCACGCCTGCAATGACCTGGTTACCCAGGCCGCGGTACGAAGAGGTGAAAACCGAGATATCGACACCCCGACTTTTCAATCTTCTGATCAGTTCAACGAGCCAGGGCGTAATGACATCACCTACGAACCGGGGATACGAGGTAACAACGAACAGGACTCTCATCGCGCCAGGGGTTCTTCTGCTTGAGCACTCCCGGGCGGCAAAGTCATACTCCCGAGTTCCGTATATTGCACCATGGAAATCCGGTCTTTCACTCGTAATTATAGCGATATTCGGTCCTTTGTAAAGCCACAGGACAGGAGTGCATTTCCCCGTCAGCAAGGCTCACTGATTGCAGAATCCGATTCCACGGAGCGTTGACATCGGAGATAAAATAAATATAATTGCATGAGGCGCCATCGTCTAGCCCGGCCTAGGACGTCGCCCTCTCAAGGCGAAGATCACGGGTTCAAATCCCGTTGGCGCTATATAAATCGCGCGATTTTGCGCTTGACAGATTTTGACTTTTAAGTATAATCAATTTACGCTCGTTGCGATGAAGGAGGCTGGATGAACAAGGAAGACAAGATCGACAGCGTTATCGGTAAGGGCACATCGATCGACGGTGATATAAGGGTCAATGGATCGATCAAGGTTGACGGTAAGATCGAAGGGAACATTCACAGTAAAGAAAGTGCTTTGATCGGCAGGGATGCGTCGGTCAAGGGTAATATCGGCTGTCGTGCGGCCGTGATCGGCGGTAAGATCCAGGGCAATATCAATGCCCAGGAACTCATCGAATTCCAGAGCGGCGCAGAAATGTATGGCGATATCATCTGCAAGGGGCTCATCGTTGAACGGGGGGTTCTCTTTGACGGAAACTGCCGCATGGCGCAAGAGACAAAGGAAAAGGAGAAGCAGTAATGCTCTTCAAGTTCTACGGCACCCGGGGGTCGGTACCGGTCAGCACAAAGAACACCCGGAAACACGGCGGTAATACGACCTGCCTCTATGTCGAGGCGCGTTCTGGCGAAATAATCATCGTGGATGCCGGGACCGGCATCCGGGAACTGGGCAACGAGCTGGTCAGCAAACGCAAGCGCCGGCTGAACCTTCTATTCACCCATTATCACTGGGACCATATCCAGGGTTTTCCTTTCTTCGCGCCGGTCTTCGTGGCCGGTAATGAGATCATAATACACGGTCCGGCGGATGAAGTCGCGGCCGAAAAAGCGCTCTCTTACCAGATGACTATGCCCTACTTTCCGGCCGATATGGCAAACCTTCCCGCGGACATCACATTCAAGAATTTGAAGAAAACACTCACGATCGGAAGCATCGAGATCGACACAATCGTTACCAATCATCCGAACCACACGCGCGGCCTCAAATTCACCGAGAGGAAGAACAGCTTCGCTTTCCTCACCGACAACGAACTCCACGCCCAAAATGGCAAAACCGGTTATGATGAATTCGTCCGGTTCATCCGTGGCACCGATCTCTTCATACACGACGCCCAATACACGGATGAGCTTTACGAGAAAAGAAAAGGCTGGGGACACTCGACATACCGCCAGGTTGCAGACCTTGCCCGTGATGCCGGAACACACCGGTTCATGATCACCCACCATGATCACTCGAGCACGGATAGTTTCATCGAGAAGAATATCAGGGATATCCGGAAGAGATGCCCGAAGTACAAGATTGAAGCCGCGGCCGACGGTAAGACCCGCCGGTTCTGATCAAGCAAAAGTTTTGCCCGAAAACAAATTCCGCCTCCTGATATGAAACCGAGAGTCATGATCATTCGCGCGGCCGGCACCAACTGCGATATCGAGACCCAGTACGCTTTTGAACTGGCGGGCGCGGCCGCGGAGCGGGTATACATCGACGAAGTGAAGCACCGCGATCTCCTCGATTATCAGATCATTGCCCTGCCCGGAGGATTCACCTACGGCGATGATATCGCCGCGGGACGGATCCTAGCCAACGAGATCAAATGCAAGATGCGCGACCAATTCATGCAATTCATCGAAAAGGAAAAATTGATCATCGGGATCTGCAATGGATTTCAGGTCCTCGTGAAATGCGGCATACTGCCCGGCACCGATGGTTACTTTAGAGAACAATCCGTGAGCCTCGTCGCCAACGATTCCGAGCGCTTCGAGGACCGCTGGGTCCATCTGAGGGTGAATTGCGAACGTTCGGTCTTCACCAGGGGAATGGGCAGCATGATCACCCTGCCGGTGGCTCATGCCGAGGGCAAGTTCGTCGCCAAGAACAGCGATGTGCTGGAAGAGATCAAGGACCTCACCGTCTTTGAGTACGTGGACAAGCAGGGAAATCCGGCTTCGTATCCTGATAACCCGAATGGCTCGGTCCTGGGCATTGCCGGGATCGCGGACCAGACCGGCCGGATCCTCGGTCTCATGCCCCACCCGGAGCGGTTCTTCTCCCGCATCCAGCACCCGAATCACACCCGTGAAGACCTTCCCGAAGAAGGCGACGGTCTGCTCATCTTCAAAAATGCAGTCACTTATTTTAAATCCTAAATTCGAAGCACGAAATTCTAAATTCCGCAAACTCACAAATCTTCGATTTGCGCAAATTTGCGAGAATCCTCGCGCAGCGGGACAAATTCCAATATCAAAATTCGAATGTTCCAAACGACGTATTGTGATTTGGTTATTGGGATTTGAGCATTGTCTGGGATTTGGAATTTCGAATTTGGAATTTCCCGAACGCAGTGAGGGCTGATGAGTGATTATATCGTTGACCATCCGATCCTGAAATTCGAACGCGGCAAGAAAGTAAAGTTCTTTTTTGAAGGCCGGGAGATCGAAGGGTATGAGGATCAGCCGATCGCGGCCGCGCTGCACGCCGCCGGCATAAGGGTCCTGTCTTATTCTGAGAAACTCGGACGGCCGCGCGGGTTCTTCTGTGCGGTCGGCAAGTGCTCCTCGTGCCTCATGGAAGTCGACGGCCGCGGTAACGTGATGGTCTGCATGGAACCCCTGCGCGAGGGCATGCAGGTGCGCCGGCAGAAGGGCCGGGGTAAGGTCTGATGGGAGCACCCGGCATGAAACACCTGTTCTCTCAAAACGACATTGACATATGCGTCGTCGGCGGCGGGCCGGCCGGACTCGAGGCCGCGATCGTCGCTGCCGAGCTCGGAGCAAAGGTGCTGATCATCGACGACAACCCGGTCCTGGGCGGACAGCTCATCAAACAAACCCACAAGTTCTTCGGCTCCAAGGCGCACTACTGCGGCGTGCGCGGGATCGACATCGCCCGGGTGCTGGCCGGAAAAGCGATTGAACTTGGCATAAGCGTTATGAATAATGCTACGGTCGTCGGCTACTACGACGATGATATCCTCGGGGTGCTGCATGACGACACGCTGTCCGCGGTAAAGGCAAAGCGCTACGTCATCGCCACGGGCGCGAGCGAGAACATGCTCGCTTTTGATAATGCTGACCTGCCCGGAGTATACGGCGCCGGAGCGGTCCAGACAATGATGAATGTTTTCGGCGTCGTACCGGGCAAGCGCGCCGTGGCCATCGGCTCCGGGAACATTGGGTTGATCGTGCCCTACCAGCTGCTCCAGGCCGGCGTCGAGGTCGCGGCCATCGTCGAGATCATGGACCGGGTGGGTGGTTACTACGTGCACGCGGCGAAGATCAAGCGATGCGGCGTGCCCATCTATCTCAAGCATACGATCGTCGCGGCCCAGGGCAAGGACCGGGTCGAAGCCGCGGTGATCTCGAAAGTCGGGCCTGATTATTCGTGCCTGCTGGGCACTGAAATGACCATCGCGTGCGACATCATATTGATCGCCATCGGCCTGTCGCCGCTCTGCGACCTGCTCTACCATGCCGGATGCCGCATCGACTACATCCCCGAGCTGGGCGGCAACGTGCCATACCACGACGAGAACATGATGACCTCAAGGCCGAATATCTACGTCTGCGGCGACCTTGCGTGCATTGAGGAAGCCTCGACCGCGATGCTCGAAGGCCGGATCGCCGGGGCGCGGGCCTGCGAGAGCCTCTTCGGCAAGGGCAGCGAGGAGGACGCAGTCGCCGATGAAGCAGCCCACGAGCTCGAGGTAATCAGACAGTCGCCCTTCGAAGCAAGGATCGTGTCCGGCAAGAAACAACGAGAACGGGATATTATCCGTTGACACAATCGACATAGAACAAAACCACCAGTCGTAAACACTAAATTCCAAAGTCCAAATCTGAAATTCCAAATAAATCACAATAACCAATCCTCAAATAGCAAACCAAGAGTCAAATGTTTAATCATTGGAATTTGGTATTTGTGATTTGTTTGTTATTTGGTGCTTGCTATTTGAGCTTTGAATCTGGTCGAGGATGGGGTCAAATTCCCGAGCCAGCCTCTGTCTGAGACATCATGATAGAATGTAGTTTCTCGCCTCGATCCCCGTAACCGCCCGTCGCAGCGAGAATCTCTGCAGCGCGCTCTCGCAGAGCGGGACTCCTTCCTCGTCCCGCGTGGTCTGCGGGAGCCGCGTTTCTGGCGGCTGCCGCGCAAATACCCTATACCCTTGACTTGGCGTGCAAACTAACTATCATTGAAGAACCGATTACGGCGATCAACGGCAGATCACGCAGATAAGTCGGTCATCCAGTATCTCCGTAATCAGCGCAGCCATGCTGCGGAGGAGGAGTATGGGAAAAGACGATAGGGAAAAAGTACTGTCGTTAGCGATCAACCAAATCGAGAAGCAATTCGGCAAGGGTTCAGTCATGCGCCTGGGCGAGGACTCGACCAGGGCCGATGTCGACGTCATTCCGACCGGCTCCCTGGGGTTGGATTATGCGCTGGGCATTGGCGGATTGCCGAGAGGCAGGGTGATCGAGATCTACGGGCCCGAGGCGAGCGGCAAAACGACGCTCGGACTCGAAGCCATTGCCCAGACACAAAAACTCGGCGGCAATGCGATATTCATCGATGCTGAGCATGCTTTTGATCCCACTTATGCCGAAGCACTGGGTATCAACCTTAAAGAATTACTAATCTCCCAGCCCGACACCGGCGAGCAGGCGCTGGAGATCGCTGAGATCCTCACGCGTTCAGGCGGTGTTGATATCGTGGTCATCGATTCGGTCGCGGCCCTGGTACCGAAAGCCGAGATCGCCGGCGAAATGGGGGAAATGCAGGTTGGACTGATCGCGCGCCTCATGTCGCAAGCGCTGAGAAAACTGACTGCGGTAATCAGCAAGTCAAACACCTGTGCTGTTTTTATCAACCAGATACGCCACAAGATCGGCGTGATGTTCGGCTCGCCCGAAACCACACCCGGCGGACTGGCCCTGAAATTCCATTCCTCGGTGCGCATCGACATCCGGAGGATCGCCTCGATCAAGAAAGGCGAAGTCGTCGTCGGTAACCGGACAAAGGTGAAAGTCGTCAAGAACAAACTGGCGCCGCCTTTCCGGACGACCGAGTTCGACATAATCTACGGCGAGGGAATATCAAGGGCCGGCGAACTCGTCGACATCGGCGTCGAGCGCAACATACTGCAAAAAGCCGGGACATGGTATGCATTCGGCGACGACAAGATCGGTCAGGGCAGAGATGCGGCGATCGAGTTTCTGAAAACCAACCAGGATATTGCCAAGAAGATCGACCAGCAACTCCGGCAGGAGATGTTCGCAAAACCTAAACGCAGTGAAGATAAGCAAGATCGAGCCGCAAAAGAAAAATAAAACGCGTTCAACAATTTTCATCGACGGGAAATTCGGTTTCGGCCTATCGAACGACATTGTCGTGAAGTTCGGGCTCAGCGCGGGGGATGAGATCGACAACGACCTCATAAAGAATGTCCTGCTCGAGCAGGAGAAACAGAAGATCCGCGGCCGTGCTTTGCGTTTTCTCCACTACCGGAAGCGGTCGGTTCAGGAACTGACCGCTCGTCTTCTGAGGATCGGCTTTGACCGCAGCTTGGTGGAGGGCGTGATCGACGAACTGATCGAGGACAAGACCCTTAATGACGATGATTTCGCCGAATCCTATATTGCCGATCATACGGCATTGAAGCCGAAGGGCAATATTTTTATCCGGCGCGAGTTGGGGAAGATGGGTATTGCAAAAGAGACCATTGACCGCCTCGTCCGAAACCGCGACGAGCGGCACATCGTCGAGGGTTTTCTGCAGAAGATGTTGGCCCATCTGAACATCGCTCATCCCAAGGACCGGCGTACGATCCTCCGCCGCCTGCTGACGCGGGGCTTTACACCCGGCGTTGTCTACGACGTGGTGAATGAACATGAAGAGCAACGAACTGCGCAGTAGTTTCCTGGGTTTCTTCACGGAACGGGGGCACGCTATCGTGCCGTCGATGTCGCTCATCCCGCGGGACGATCCGAGCCTGCTCTTCACGAGCGCGGGCATGGTGCAGTTCAAGCCACTGTGGACGGGCGCGGTCGAGCTGCCCTATCGCCGGGCCGCAAGCGTTCAGAAATGCCTCAGGACCACGGATCTCGACAATGTGGGCCGGACCCGACGCCACCATACTTTCTTTGAGATGCTGGGCAATTTCTCGTTCGGCGATTACTTCAAAGAAGAAGCGATCGCCTGGGCGTGGGAATATCTGACCGAGGTCCTCGCGATCGACAAGACGAAGCTCTCAGCCTCGGTCTACAAAGACGATGACGAAGCGTTCAATGTATGGCATAAGAAGATCGGGCTCAGCAATGATCTGATCTTCCGGCTCGGCGACGAACACAATTTCTGGGGTCCAGCCGGTAACTCCGGGCCGTGCGGGCCCTGCTCGGAAATTTTCTATGACCTGGGGGAGAAGTTCTCGTGCGGCAGGAAGACGTGCGCGCCCGGGTGTGACTGCGACCGCTTTCCCGAGATCTGGAACCTGGTGTTCCCACAGTTCAACCAGACCGTCTCCGGCGACCGGTTGCCGCTGAAGAATCGCGGCGTGGATACAGGTATGGGATTTGAAAGACTGGTCTCGGTCCTGCAGAAAAAGGACACCAGCTTTCAAACCGACCTCTTTCTCCCGATCATCGAGGAGATCGCCAGCCACACGAAAAAACGGTACGGTGCTGAGCCCGAGACCGACATCGCCATCAATGTCCTCGCCGACCACACGCGCGCATTGGTCTTTGCCGTCGGCGACGGGATCATTCCTTCCAATGAAGAGCGCGGGTATGTACTGCGCCGGCTGCTCCGAAGGGGCGTGCGGCTGTGCCGGCAGCTGGGCATCAAGGACGCGCTCTTATACAAACTGGTGCCCGGGGTCGTCCAGTTGTACGGATCCGCATACCCGGAGCTTACCGGGCGAAGGGAAGAAATAACCCTGGTCATCAAATCCGAAGAGGAGAGGTTCCTGGACACGTTGGAAAAGGGACTGGGCCTACTCGAGGAACTCTTTAAATCGAAGAAATCGATCTCCGGCGCGGATGCGTTCCGCCTCTATGACACTTACGGTTTCCCCGTGGAATTAACCGAGGAGATCACGCGCGAGCGGAATATCACGGTTGATAAAGAGGGCTTCATGCAAATGCTCGGCGAGGCAAGAGAGATATCCAAAGCAAAGGCAAAATTCATACCCAGGGGTGAATGGAAAGTAATAAGAGAGGGTGTTGGCTCATTTGTCGGCTATGATAAAGATGAAAGCGAAACGATGGTCTTGCGATACAATGAACACGGCACAACAATCGAGCTGGTCCTCGAAGAATCGCCCTTCTATGCCGAGGCGGGCGGACAGGTAGGGGACCAGGGTAAGATCGAGGGTAAGGGGTTCAAACTCAATGTCCTCGACACATACTGGTATCAGGGCGGGATCGTCTGCCACTGCGAAGTCGCGTCCGGCAAATTCGTCCCGTCCATGGTGCGGGCACAGGTCGATATCGGCACGCGAAAAGAAAGCGCCCGTGCCCACACCGCGACCCATCTGCTCCATGCGGCGCTGCGCAAGACCTTGGGCGAGCACGCCCGGCAGGAAGGGTCTTCTGTCGAACCGGGCCGGTTCCGGTTCGATTTCACGCATTTCAAGCCCCTGAGCGAAGACGAGATCACGGTGATCGAGGATCTCGTCAACGAGAAGATCCTGGCCGCAATCCCGGTCGAGAAATTCTTCACGTCGCTCGACGGGGCGAAAAAGATGGGGGCCATGGCGATATTCGGGGAAAAGTACGGCGCGCGGGTGCGGGTCGTGAAGATCGGCGATTTCTCGATCGAACTCTGCGGCGGTATCCACCTCGATAGTACCGGTGAGATCGGACTGTTGAAAATAACGGGGCAAGAATCGGCCGCGGCCGGCATCCGGCGCGTCGAGGCATCGGTCGGCATGCGCCTTTTCGCGATGCTGAGGAAGCAGTACCTCCAGATCCAGCAGCTCGTGCAGATCTTCGGTTCGGAGGAGGATCTGCTCGGGAAGGTCCATGATTTCCAGCAGCGCATGCGCGACCTCGAGAAGACCGGGCAGGAACACCTTATGCGCCTGGCCAGAATGGAGGCCGAGGGACTGATCAGCGCGGCTGGTCCGATCATCGCGCATCGCATGGACTGTTACCCGGCCGAGGCAATGCGCGCGGTCGCCGACCTGATACGCGAGCGACTGCCGGATTCGGTCGGCCTGATTTACCGGGAGACAGACGGTAAGATCAACTACCTGATCTTTGTCGGTCCGCACCTGGTCAAAGAGTATCCCGCGAGCAAATTGATCAAAGAGATCTCGAAGATCTTAGGTGGCGGGGGCGGCGGCCGGCCGCACATGGCCGAAGGAGGCGGCGGCGATCCCAAGAAGATCCCGGAAGCGATAGCCCATCTCAAGAAACTGATCAAGGCGTGACCCGCGCCTAGTCCGGCTCGGCTCACCCGCCGCAATTCACAGAGTGCCTTATCAGACACCGGGCAGGCTTGAAATAACACGGATTCTGTATAGAATCTACTGAAGGGAGGTTCACATGAAGAAGATGCTTTTCCTTGTGATGCTCATCCTGGTCGTCTGGCCCGGCGAAGCCGCACGGCTGACCAAGAGGCCATTGATCGAACTTGGGCCCAAGGCAAGTCTCTACATAAGCAGCGTCAACTTTGGATTGGGCGCGGAGATGGTCGTTAACCCCTTGCGCAGCGTCGGCCTGCGCATGGATCTGGCTGAATTGAGCTTCGGCGACGGAGGCACCAGATTCTCTTTCAACCGGTTGGCTCTTGATGCTTTGATCTACATTCCGGTCAGGGGCATAAAACCTTACGGCTTCCTCGGCTTCGGACTGAGCGCCAACGGAGCCACGCACCTGACGTTCCGCGGCGGGCTCGGCCTCAACTATGCGATCGCCCGCAGCGCCGACATATATATTGAACCCGGCGTCATTGTGGATTTCGTCGACATCCCCGATGGCAGCCGGACCGACGCAACTTTCCGGCTTTCCGCAGGAGGGCGATTCGGCATTTTGAAATGATCGAAGAAACAATAATCTCAAAAGCAATAATCGAGTCGTACCTCAATGACCTGCTCGACTCGATAGAAAGTGACGTCGTGATAGGCGGCGCCGGACCGTCCGGGCTGTGCGCCGCCTATTATCTGGCAAAGCGGGGGTTCAAGGTCGTGCTCTTTGAGCGGGCGCTCAAGCTCGGCGGCGGCATGCCGGGCGGCGGTATGATGTTCAACCGCATTGTCGTGCAGGAACCGGCTAGGCGGATCCTCGATGAATTCAATATCCGCTGCCAGGAATATCAACCCGGCTACTTTGTTACCAGTTCGCTCGAAGCCGCGGCCGCGCTGGCCGATAAAACCTTGAAAGCGGGCGCCCGGATCTTCAATCTCATCACGATCGAGGATGTGATCGTGCGCGAGAACTGCGTGTCCGGCGTCGTCATCAACTGGTCGAGCGTCGAAATGGCAAAACTCCACATCGATCCGGTCTCGTTTGCATCCAGGTTCGTGATCGACGCCACGGGCCACCCCTGTGAAATAGCGCGCATCGTGGAAAAGAAAAGCGGCGGCAAGCTCCTGACGCCCACCGGCAGGATCGAAGGCGAAAAATCGATGTGGGCCGAAGTCGCCGAGCAATTCACGGTGGATAATACCAAAGAAGCATTCCCGAATCTTTATGTCTGCGGCATGGCCTCCAATGCCGTATTCGGCGGACCGAGGATGGGCCCGATCTTCGGCGGCATGCTCCTGTCCGGCAAGAAAGTCGCCGAACTGATCATGAAGAAGATCTGAGTCGCCCAAACAACATATCCTTGGTCAACCCCGTAGGGATACTCCAGAAAACACACCGGGTGTTCCGGTACTATCTGAGCAACATCCACTTGTTCTCGCTCAATGCCCGTTTGTTTTTGGTTGGGACATTTTTCTGGGGCATGGGGTTTTCCGGGTTCATGCTCCTTTTCAACCTATATCTGAAGGAGCTGGGTTATGCCGAAAGCAACATCGGCAATATCATATCGGCAACAACCCTGGGTACCGTGCTCATGGCGATCCCGGCGTCCATTCTACTGCGCCGGCTGCCTATAAAACCGCTCCTGCTCATGTCTACGCCCATTGCCGTTCTTTCGTATGCCATCCAGGTCACCTCGTCGCAGTATCAAATCATACTTGCGGGCGGCCTCATTGCTGGGCTGGCCGCGGCATTCTCAAGGATCGCGGCCGCGCCGTTTTTCATGCGCAACAGCACAGCCAGAGAACGGCCGTACCTTTTCAGCGTGCAGTTTGCCTTGATGCTCTTGGCCGGCATTATCGGCAACCTGCTCGGCGGCTTTTCGCCCGGCCTCATACAGAGATCAGGCATGGTCCCCTATCTGACGTACCGCTACACGCTCTTGATCTTCAGCGGTCTCGTGCTCGCGGCCGTAGTACCGATTTCATTCATCAAACAGAAACCGCCTCTTCGTCCAGCGCGCATGAAGATCCACTCAATGTCCATGATCGCTAAACTCTTTGTGCCCAACTTGATCGTCGGCATCGGAGCGGGTTTGAGCATTCCGTTCCTTAATTTGTATTTTAAGGATTATTTCAACACGCCGGCGTATTTGATCGGGATCTTCTACAGCCTCCAGCAATTTCTGATGATCGCCGGCTTGCTTGCCGCGCCGCTGATCGCCGAGCGCGCCGGCAAGATAAAGACCGTAGTCATTTCCCAGCTCATATCCATACCCTTCTTGATTATTCTCGGCACGACCCGTAACCTGCCGCTTGCGGTTCTGGCATTCCTGATGCGTGCCGCCTTTATGAACATGGCGCAGCCGCTATACACGAATTTCGCGATGGAAAAAGTGCACCACGAGGATCAAGCGCTCACCAACGCGCTCCTCACCGTAGCCTTCACCGCGGGCTGGGGCGCCAGCGCGAACCTCGGCGGATACCTGATCGAGCACTTCAGCTACGCGCTGCCGTTCTTCGCGACGAGCATTCTGTATCTGATCTCAACCGGCATCACCTACCGGCTGTTCGGGAGAGCCACCGCCGCAACGCGTACAGCCCATACTCCAACCACCAAAGCCCACGATCCGGCCGCATTACAATAGCCAGCAGTTGGATGCGGGGCACGCCGGGGCCAGGTTGACGGCGGTCCTGGGTACTGGGGAGCCAAATTCAAGCTCGGGTTTACCTGATGAGCTTCTTCAGCCTCGGATACTTCTCTGTCAGCCGGTGTATGTCGAGCAAATCCTTTTCCTTTTTCAATTTGCTCCGGGTTTTGTCTTGAGATGCGTTCATAGCCACGCCGCCGATCACGCAATATTCTATTCCTTCACTGCGCATCAAGTTCAGAAATTCATCAATAACATCAAACGTGGAATCAGCCACTTTGCTGTAGAATATTTTTCTTTTCAACGGTGACGCCTCGCTTTCTTTGATGGATTATAAGAGTAAAGGGGGTCGTGTCAAGACAGTCACTTCGCGCAATCGGCGAAGAAATTACTGTTCGAGCTTGTCGAGAACGGGCCGCAGCGATTTACTTCTCGACGCAGTCGGCTCTCCCTCCTTTGCTCGGGCTTCAAAGATCAGATATCGATGGGTGGGTTTTCGGAGTTATCACGTCACGGACGGGCGTGAACGCCCTACTCCGGTGCAAATGGGACAGGCACCTTCTGCCGGTTCCCTGGAGTAGAGCCTTCAGGCTCATCCTGCAGATATTATTGCAGCAATACCACCTTCTCGATCTTTGTATACCCTTCGGCCTCGAGCCGCACAAAATAAACTCCTGCCGCAAGATCCCCGACAACTATCGCCCGTT
>JACUUY010000188.1 GCA_014859085.1 Caldifarciminota bacterium | reverse complement strand
ACCAACATCTATTGGCAAAATAGACTGCTCACTTTCATTTGGCATATGACCGCTAGTTTCTAGTTTCCGGGGCTGACCCCGATAGCCCCTTGGCCATGTCATCCCATTGTCAAAAAGTCAACCTCCGTCCACCATGACCAGCCATTGACGTACAGCCAAGATCTCTTATAATAATCAAGTGAAAATGAAATCAAGAATTGCAGTGTTCGGGATCGTTGGTTTAGCAGCTTTTATTTTGCTCTTCCCTGTATTGAAGGAGCGGTACACATTATACAAGATTTGGACCGATCCGGTCTTCAGGGAATTCAAAAGGTGTAAGTTGGTCGACTATTCGTTCAATGTCCTTGAAGACGAGCGATTCACACTTCTTGATCAATATGTAAAAACATACAGAAATGCAGTGTTTACTTTCATTGACACGGTATCGAAACGCAACATCGCATATCACTATGAAATCTACATCGGTCTTGAGCGATTTAATGTCTCCCACGTTTTGCTCGAGGCGTTGACCGAAATCACAATCGACAAATCGATGGCCGACATCATAGCCGAGATGGAGAGCGACACGGCATTGTCCGTGTTGATAGAAAACAGCGATGTTAAGACCTGCATCTACAACAGCTGGAATTTCGTTTTCAAGGGTGAAGCGGACATTGTTAAGTACCACATTAGATATGGAATATCATACTTCAAGACAAGAAAGCCTACTCCAAAATTAAGCTCTGTTCGGTATTATTCTACCTTTCTGGAGTCGGTTGGTAAAAGAGGTTTTGCTGCTGCTGACTTTGATTCGCTCACCTTTTCGAGATACGTTGAGGGGCACGGGGACAGCATTATGGAGATCTGGCGCTTGCAGGGATTCAGTCATTTATGCGGAAACGACTTCTGTGAGGTCAGCAGGGAAGGTGATAGTCCAGTCGGGTTTCGGTGGCATACACGCCGCGACACCATCATACCCGGCTTCGCAGAACCGCTGATCATGAAAGTGCTGAGAGCTACTGGTCTTGCAGATGCGTACAGGCGAAGAAATTTGGTCCTGAATAAAACTGTCGCATTGCGATATGCAGACTACTATAAGCGCGATGACGTGCTCGTTGATGCATCACGCATCGCCGGATGTTACAAATATCATTGGCGTACTGGCACATGGATTGATGACATCGGCGAAGGTTTGCATTTGAAAGTTTTTTTCACGTATTACATGGACAAGAGAAAATTGGAAATGGTGCGCATTGGCTTCTCGGCGGACAATTTCTTTGACAAAGTCACACTACATCCACTCTCGGACGTCATCGATTTTGATAAGATTAGGCAAATTGCCCCCGGGCTGAACAAACAGGACATTGAATTCACGCTAAGCCAGAACGGTGATGTAGCGGCATCATTCGTCCATGAATGGTCCCGATACGAAGTCAATGTCGAAACGGGCAGCACGAAAAAGAGCAGACACCCATCAGGAATGAGGACATGCTTCGTATCTGACGATAGACACATCTATTCAGCAGTGGAAAGTCTTTTCCGTAAGAAAAGATAGTAGCCACTATAACCGTGGGCATAATGGATGGTAAGTACGTTACTTGGGGGCATGTATTGCAATGCTTAGATTTGACCCAGTTGCACGCTAAGCCGATCTCCTCTTTCTTCTACTTCAGTAAGATAATCTTTCGTATTCTTGGTTGACTCGAACTTTGCAGTCTGATGAAGTACACGCCTTGAGGTAAAGATGTCATGTCTATATTCTTTCTGTAGATACCAACATCTTGTATCTCGTCGATTAGCTCTATGGATAGTCTCCCTGCTGCATCATAGATTGAAGCATTCACTCTTGTTTTCGTCGGCACACTATATTCAAGGATGCATTGTCGATGAAGAGGATTTGGAAATACACTAAAATTAGACCTAATGTCAAGAGCAATAAACCTGTTCTCTTCTTCCGTGCCAACAAATCGATAGAATTTGCCCCAAATGCGCATTGTATTGACGAAATGACCGTTGATAGTATCGGTCCAACCTGTGTAAACAATCAATATCTGATCGTCAGAGCCATTCACTATCTCTGGTTCAACCTGATCACCGGATTGCGTTGATACTTCAAAAGAATCAACCGTGGTTCCCGACGTGTCTAGCTTTGCGCCATATATGTCCCAAGAACCGCTTCGGTAATCTTGCCAGACTACAATGTAATTTACCCCATCAAAGGCAATCGAAGGATTTGTTTGTTCACCAGGAGCTGTAGAGATGGCTATCCCATCCGGGTCCAAGATGACACCATTCTGGCTCAGCCTCGTGCCGTAAATGTCCCAAGAACTATTTCGGTAGTCTGACCACACCACGAAATAGTCAACACCATTGAAAACAATGGCAGGTGTGCGTTGGTGAAATGAAGCGGTAGACACTATAAAGCCACTGGAATCAAGAACCACACCACTTTCATTAACCCTTGAGCCAAAGATATCCCAATTATGATTACGCCAATCATCCCATACGACCAGGAAGTTTGTTCCATCATAAGAAACAGCTGAAAAGAATTGACTATCCTGAGCTGTGCAAACAGCAATTCCTGCCGTATCTAACGTGATACCCTGTGTGCTGACTCTTGCCCCATAAATATCGTCATAGTAATTGCCACTTCTGTTGTCCCACCAACTGGTGAAATACACAGTATCTCCATAACAAACACTTGGGAATCCGTGCCAATTATTGCCAAAACTACTCACCGCGAATGAAGAACCTAAGACTGCTCCATTTTGACTGACGCGTACACCAAAAATAGATGGTGAGACCGTACCGCTCCGATGGTCCTGCCAGACTACAAAATAGTTTGTACCATCGAAAGATAAAGACGGATTCCCCTGGCTCCGTGACGCGGAAGAGACTGGGATGCAAGACGTATCTAATATCGCGCCGCTGGAATCTAGTCTTGATCCATAGATATCTGTATAACCACTGCCTTCCCGACTGTCACACCATACTACAAAATAGGGGTCTTCTCCAAAGTGAGTGGGTAGATTTGAGTCATTTTAGATCGCCGGCA
>JACUUY010000040.1 GCA_014859085.1 Caldifarciminota bacterium | reverse complement strand
GGTATTTCTAATAAGAGAAGGCATTGAAAATATGATTGAATTTCAACCGCAAACGAGGGCGAAAGTTTAGAAGTTTATGCCTGTCCCCAAGGAGAGAAAATGAAGATACTGATCATTGGTGGCACAAGATTCGTCGGCCGGACCATCGTCGAAACCGCCGTAAGACAAGGGCATGAGATCACGCTTTTCAACCGCGGCAAATCCAACCCTGAGCTGTTCCCGGAAGTTGAAAAGATAACCGGCGACCGGGACACGGATATCGCATTGTTAGGGGGCCGTACATGGGATATCGCGGTCGATACGTGTGGCTACGCACCGCGGATCGTCAGGAAATCCTGCGAGATGCTCGGTAACGCGGTGGACAGGTACATCTTTATCTCGACGATCAATGTCTATGCGGACTACAGCCAGCCGGGTATCGATGAGGGCTCGCAACTGGCTACGATAGAGGATGAAACGGTCGAGGAGGTTACCGGGAAAACCTACGGCCCGCTGAAGGCTCTGTGTGAGAATGTCGTCAACCAGGTCTATCCCGGACGCTCGATCATTTTGCGCTGCGGGTTGATCGTCGGTCCGTATGATCCGACCGACCGGTTTACCTACTGGCCGGTCCGGGTACAGAACGGAGGAGAAGTTCTCGCGCCCTCTCCCCCGCACATGCAGGTGCAGTTCATTGACGCGCGTGACCTGGCGGATTTCATCCTGCATTTGGCCGAGAACCGTGGCGCGGGCACGTTCAACACGACCGGACCCGCAGGAAAATTGAGCCTGGAAGGAGCGCTCCGGATATGCAATGCGCAGACCGGTAACAAGGCGTCCCTGACCTGGGTCAGCGAAGAGTTCATCACGAGCAAAGAAATGGATCACATACCGGTGTGGACGCCTAAGGATTGGCGCGGTATCTTCGAGGTGCATTGCAGCAAGGCGATCAGTGCCGGCCTGAAATTCAGGCAATTGAAAGAGACAATCAATGACACCTTGGCCTGGCACGCCACGCGGCCGGCTGGCTATGAATTGAAGGTCGGTCTCAAGCCGGACAAAGAGAAAGAACTCCTGAAGATATGGCACGAAAGTATCAAGAAGCAAAGTTATCAAAGGAAAGCGCGCGCGACTTTTTATTGAGCAGGCAGTTGCTGACCGGCGCGCGACTGCCCAAGGGAAAGGCAGGAACACTGCGCGCGATCGAGCACCTCGGTTATGTCCAGATCGATACGATAAGCGTCGTCGAGCGCTCCCACCACCTTGTTCTGCGGACGCGGCTTCCAGATTATGAGGGCCAGCACCTTCACGATCTCCAGGCAGAAGACAGGAAAATCTTTGAATACTGGGCGCACGCCGCGTCTTATGTGCCGATGAAGGACTATCGGTTCTATATTCCGGCGATGAAACGGGAACCAAAGGAAGGATCGTGGTTTGACCAATGGGCGAAGAAGAATGCCGACGCGATTAAAATGGTCGGGCGCAGGATCAAAAAAGAAGGTCCACTTGCTCCCAGCGATTTCGAAGACGATCGAAAACGCAAACGCGGTCCGTGGTGGGACTGGAAACCGGCAAAAGCCGCGCTTGAGGTTCTTTTCTGGCGCGGTGAATTGATGGTCAAAGAGCGGCGCAATTTCCAGCGGGTATATGATCTGACCGAAAGAGTATTACCGGATGGGTTGGACACAACAATGCCGACCGAACATGAAGAAAAAGAATTCTTCGTCCGCAGGGCACTACATGCCCTGGGTATTGCGACGATAAGAGATATGGACCGTTATATCGGCATCAGCGGAAAACTGGCCGAAGCGGTCAGCAGGATGCACGCGGCCGGGGAAATAGCCGACCTGGAGATCGACGGGCTGAAAAGACCTTACTATGCATTGACCAAAGATTTTACCAAGATATCGTCCCGCGAGTCCCAGATCGACGATCACGTCAGGTTCCTTTCCCCTTTTGATAATTCGATTATTCTCAGGGACCGTACGCAGGCGCTATTTGATTTTGATTACTGCCTCGAGTGTTACGTGCCGAAGCCGAAGAGGAAATACGGCTATTTCTGCCTGCCGATCCTCTGGCGCAATCAGCTGGTCGGCAGGATCGATCCCAAAGCCGACCGCACACGCCGGGTATTGCTCGTGCAGAACCTGCATCTTGATTCTAACCTCGAGGATGAAAACGCCTTCTTCGAAGCGCTCGCTGCTGCCACAAACAACTTTGCGCGGTTCAATAGTTGCGAGCGAGTTGAGATCAACAGCGCAGTGCCGTCACGCATTAAGCGCAAAATATCATCACGGTTGCTTTAGACATTCAACTACATTGACTCCAACGCAGTTTTAGTTTCGATATTCGTGTTTCGGATTTCGGATTTGCCGCCCAGTGCTTGTCTGTTGTATTGTTGCCAAAATTAGTGGTGGGCTTCTCCTGTTCGGCACTTGTAGTTGCCTGATTTATCAGGCGCTTTGTCTTGCTCGATATACCAGTCCGATATTCCCGCAAAATCCCGATGAATCGGACAACTACTTCCAGCAATAGAATCCTAAATCCGAATATCTAAATCCTAAACAATATCAAAATCCCAAATTCGAATGTTCCAAACTTGTGTTGACGAGGCAGTAGGTCATGACTTGTACGTTTTGTGCTGGTCGACGATGCCGTCTAACAACACGGCGGAGTTTTGTATTTTGGTAATTTGAATTTGTTTAGGATTTAGGATTTAGTGCTTAGTGCTTGTCTTGTGTGTGTGTTCCGCACGTGCTGCAGCTTGACGAACTACAGGTCGAGCAGCTGGCGCCGCCCTTGGCGCCCTTGATCTGGACGGTCGTGAAGATCTGGCATATCGAAGAGCTCCGGCACTTCGGGCATTTGACCTTGCTCTTCCCGGACATGGTCGTGAACTCCTCGAATTCCTCACCGCATTTCCTGCATCTGAACTCGTAGGTCGGCATAAATCATTATACCAGGGAGAACGGCGAAGTCAATAACCTGACACTCGGAACACGAACGAACGTTGATATCGTTTCATATCGTTTGGATCGTTGCACGGAAATTTCGGATTTCACACTTTCCTCGCTTCACTGAGGAGCAGCGATAATATCGTCTCGTATCCCTTGAGCTGTGCCTGGTCGTACAGAACAAACCGTATGCGTTTGACATAACGCAAACCTGGCACAGCGTCGAGAACCGTTTTGATGGCTATCTCGGTCGCCGCTTCGAACGGATAGCCGAAAGCGCCGGTCGAAATCGCCGGGAATGCGACTGAATTCACCTTCTTCTGTTCAGCGATCCTTAGCGCGTTCCGATAGCAATCCGCAAGCAAAACGGCTGCCGGTTCGTCAACGCCGTACACGGGTCCCAGGCAGTGTATGACGTATTCATTAGGTAGCCTGTGGCCCGCGGTGACGACCGCCTGGCCCGGCTCGATCGGCGCCAGGTGACTGCACTCTTCTGCCAGTTCAGGCCCGGCCGCCGCATGGATCGCGCCGGCGACCCCGCCGCCGCTCTGGAGCAGGGCATTTGCCGCGTTCACCACAACATCGATGTTTCTCTGGCGCGCTATGTTGCCCCTTACGCACTCGATTACGACCCCTCTGACCAATTTTTCCATGTCACGCTCCTTGTAGTAGGCAGTTTACCAGCATGTCTTCAATACACGACAAAGGCGACGCGGTCGCGCGCATCGATACCGTCCCCTTCCACGACGGCCTCGAGTACGTGTTCGCCCCGAACCGGCGGCCACAGGAATTCGAACGGGTATTCTGCCACGGTGATGACCGAGCCGTTGAGTTTCAACATTATTGATTCAATCGAATCGCTCGCTCTTATCATGAATTTTATCCGCTGTGATTCGGCCGAAATATGGGGATCGATCTTGAACACGTCGCCCTCTCCTGGATTTAGTATCGCCAGATCGTTTGCCGTCCGCCGCCGACGTTCATTCTCCAAGCCGGCCGTAAGAACGCCCATCCTCTCTGATCCTTGCACGCCGCAATCGCAACTATCAAGCGGCATCGTCCCGGCGAGGAAGAGCTCTTCCATCTGGTTGGAACAATCAGCGCGCGCGCGTCTGCCGGTAAAGAGGCATATGCGTTCTCTCTTTAGGCCGGCCGGGCACGCAAATGCCGCAGGATCTCCATCCCGGTGCAATTCGATCATGATATCACGGAACAGGGGCGCGGCGCCCGTGATGCCGGAGATCCCTTGCATTGGCGCGCCGCTGAAATTGCCGACCCACACGCCGACGACATAATCGGTCGTGTATCCGATACACCAGTTGTCGCGGTAATCCTTTGACGTACCGGTCTTTACCGCGCAGGCAAATGGCAGATGGAGCGGATTATTCGCACCAAAGGCTTTGAAACGTGCCGTGTTGTCGGACAGCACATCGGTGATCAGATACGCTACTTCGGCCGGCAGCACACGCTCCCTTTCTTCCCCCTTGCGCGCGATCCGGCCGCCGCCACGGTCCCAAACCTCGCGGATACACGTCAGATCCGTGACCATACCCTGGCGGGCAAACGCGCGATAACCATTGACCAGTTCCAGCAGCGTGACCTCACCCGCTCCGAGACTGAGCGACAACCCGTAATGGTGGGCTCCTCTGGTTAGACTCTGGAAACCGAACTGCTTGAGCAGCGCGTAGAAGCGTTCGATCCCGAGCTGATCGATGAGATGGACAGCCGCGACATTGAACGAAGATGCAAGTGCTTCGCGCATCCGGGTCGGACCGTGGTATTTCTGCCCGTAGTTGCGCGGCGCGAAACTGGACCCGTCCCGCAGCCGGAATTCAACGATGGTGTCTGGTACGTGGTCGGACAGGGACATCCCGGACATCAGAGCCAGCGCGTAGAGGAAGGGCTTCATGCTCGAGCCGGGCTGCCGGGCCGAGGTGCAACCATTGACCTGGCCCTCTGTCGCGTCGAAATAGTTTCGGGAACCGACCATTGCCAGGACCTCCCCGGTTTTGGCGCTGGCGATCACCACGGCACCCTGGCTCACCTGGTAGCGATCCAGGGACTGCAGTGTTGTGCTCAGCATCTGTTCCGTCTTCTGCTGCAGCGCGAGGTCGATCGTCGTGATGACCTTTGCGGCATCTTCCAAATCCTCTTGCCGCAGCCGGCCGAGTATGTAGTCAACAAAATGCGGCGCTTCGAAATTGACCCTCTGGTTGATCAGGTTCAGCTGCTCGCGAAGCGCAACATCATGGGTTGTTTGGTCGATGGCTCCTTGTTTGAGCAGGTCGTGCAGCAATTTCCTGCGGGCCTTATCCACGCGTCCCCTATTGACATAGGGGTTCATCAGTGACGGCGCGCTGGGGATTGTGGCGAGCATGCAGGACTCGGCAAGCGACAGTTGGCCGCAACCCTTCCCGAAATAGAACCGCGCCGCGGCTTCGATCCCGTACGTCCGGTTCCCGTATGGTATCCGGTTGAGGTATATCTCCAGTATCTGTGCCTTGCTGAGCTGCAGTTCGAGTTTGAGCGCGCAGACGGCTTCCAGTATCTTATTTGGGATGCTGCGGCTCTTCAGCCCCAGCGCCATCTTTGCCACCTGCATCGTGATCGTCGAGCCGCCGGAAACGATCCTGCCCTGCTTGATGTTTGTGTGGACGGCCCGGCCAAAGGCCAGGACGTCGATACCCGGATGGAGCAGAAACCTCTTGTCCTCCCGCAAGGTCGTTGCTTTGATCATCCAGGACGATGCTCTTTCGAGCGGTACCCAGACACTCGTTTTGTGGTCAAAAGACAGGACTTCGCGCAGCAGCTCACCATTGCGATCACATATCCGGACCGAATTGAAGCCGGCAGGATACAGCCTCTGGCGCGGCACCGGTATTGCGACAAACAGGAAGATCAGCAGCAAAGGCAGGGGGACAAGGAGCTTCACCTTCGTCATTCGATCACCAGGTAACGCTGGGCTGACGTTCCGAATACCTCGGGCGCGTACATCTCCATCGCCTGTGCCGCAGGAACAAGGAATTTACCCGCACACGCGGCGCGGATAAAATATGTCTCGGTGTGCTCACCAGGCAGGAGCTGCTGGGCAAAGAGCAACACGCGGTCATCGTAGTACTCGGTGTGGTCAAAAGTCCCCCACCAGTGTTTCTTCTCTTCCCAGCGTGATTCCTCGAAGCGCTCGCTGACCTGCCGTGTCTCAGTGGCGAAGTATGTCTGCACCGGCACGAACCCGGCGGGCAGCTGATCTTCGACCACGGCAAAGAGCCGTGTCTCCGGCGTGACGACGCGGACCACTACCTTATACACCTCTCCCCTCTTGTATTTCCTCACCGGCTTGCCCTCGAGCGATAGTATCTCGTTGCGGACATAGAAACCTGCGTCGATCGGATACGGTCTCTCGCTCAGCGCGTAGTTCATGCGCAGCGTGTAGTAAAGCCGGCCCGGACCCTGCTTCGTGATCCTCACCGGCAGGAGCGTGTCTTTCGCTATCCGGTCGAACGTGATATTGTGAGCTACCGGCCTCTCGCCGGTCCGGCCCTTGAATATCTCTCTCACTATCTCCTCGCCATTGAGCAGGACGGTCGCAACAAAAGACGGCTCTTCGCGTTCGAACCGGTTGTAGTAAGCCAGGAATGCATCGAAGACAAAGGCGTTATCGTGAGTCGTGGGGTTTTTGGCATTTCGCTCCTGGACCAGCCAGTGCATGGTTTGCTCAAGGTAGGTAAATGGAATGTTCAGTTCGATGAATGTCTGCGCCACGGCCGCAGTGATCTTTGCCGTTGAGGGGAATGTCCAGCCATGGTCGCGGATCTCTTCAAAATGGGCGCTCGATGCCGAGACCTTGACCTTGTTGATCAGGCTCCTCGTGATCTCGTTCTCAAAAACGCTGCCCATATCGAGGATGCGGCCCGACTTGAGGAGCAGGGTTTTCGCGAAGATCCCCAGCTGTTCCCGGCGCTCGAACAAACGCGTTGCATACGCGTGCTCGTTCCGGCTCCACAGGGCGAGGCTGTACAGGCAGAATGCCCGCGCGGTCAGCCTTGCGTCTTCATCATACGGATAGGTCCAGTCAGCATCTTCCCAGCGCAAGACCCGGCTTAGAAAATCTACGACCCGGGCCGCGGCTTTTCGGTCGATGGAATAGCCGGCGGCCTGCGCGCGGTGCAGTACATATAATGTGTAGGCAGAAAGGTAGGGGCATGGATACCGGCTTCCCTTGAAATAGACAAACCCGCCATCAGCGCTTTGAAAGAGGGCAACCTGGTCAAGCACGGCTTGCACCGTATCGCGCAATGCCCGGCCCGATACCGGCGCGAGTTTGAAGTCGTTGATCATTTTCTCTCCTGCGATCAGGGGCAGTATCTTCGAAAGTAATTGCTCAAGACAGTAGTAGCGGTAGTTCCACAGGAAATCGAGGGACTGGTTCATGCCGACGACGAACGTCGGTGCCAGCCTGATCTCGAGGCCGCCCATTCGCTCGTGGATCTGAGAGGGAACGATGATCGCCTGGAGCGCTGAATCTTCGGTCGAAGAGAACGTTGCGGCGGCTTCATAGAGCGGCACCGAAATGACCGGGATCTTCAGGCACACCGCGTCTTTCTCGTTGCCCAATTGACCGGTGAACGTGAAGGTTGCCTCGCCTATCTCTTCGGCATTGAATCGGAACAAGAGCTCCGCGCTCGCGCCGGGCATGAGGACCACTTCTTTCTCCGAGGGGCCGAGTTGTGTCAAACCGATCGCGGCACACTGAACAGAGGCCTTTTCCTTTGTTGTAGTCCGGTTGTGCAATACGACGCCGGCTCTGAATTCATCACCTACACGGCAGAACCTGGGTATTGAAGGCGTCATCAAGAATGGCTTGGTCACGACCAACGTCGATTCAGCAGAACCGAACTGGGAATTCCTGGCTTGGGCGACCGCCATGATCCTGAACTTGGTAAGATTGTCCGGCAGGGCAAACCGCACCGTGCTTCTGCCCTGCTGGTCGGTCATCACGTCAGCCTTGTAGAATGCCGTGGCAATGAATTTCTCCCGGTAGGACACGCCCTCGGCATCATACATGCCGCCCCCGCCCCTTTCTTTGCCCTTTTCGCCGTACTGCCGTTCACCCAAGATGTTCACGCGTGACTCGATCGTGCGTACCGACAACGAACGGCTGCTGTAGAAGTAGTTGAACGGATCCGGCGTCTGGAAGTTGATGAGGTTGAGCACGCCGACATCAACGACGAAGAGCGCGACCTCGCTGTTGGCAACGCTTCTGCCCGCGTGATCCTTGACCTCAAGCGCCAGGACCACGGTATCGCGCGGCTCGTATGTCGCCTTGTCAGGCCGGGCAAGAATGCGGAGCTTCTTCTCGGCGGCGCTCACCCTGAGGTTCAGGTAACCGATCTTGAATTGGGGTTTTCCAACGTCCTGCTCCTTTTCCTCGCTCCACGACAGATCCCGGACGCGGCCGCGGAGCAATGTAACACAGACATAGACATTGGGCGCGAAATCCGACCGGACCGGTAATTCTATGAAATCGGCATTGCCGCGGATCGTTCTTGTGAACCGGTCGATCACGAGTTCCCTTTCCACGGTCACGAGGCACCGGGCAGAGTCGTATGGCGATTTTACCATGATCCGCGCCGTGTCTCCGACCTGATAGTCGTCCTGATCCGCGACGAGTTCGATGATATCATCATCCCGCATCTGCCAGCCGGCACTCCCCGGTCCGGTAACGTAGAAGTATTTTCTCGTGACCGACATCCGGCCGGCATTGTCTTTACCTGATGCCCGCGCAAAGTAATAGCCCGGAGAATCCGGCGCCATCCTGATCGTGATCGGGTCGCGGCTGCTTTTTATCCGGTATGTAGCGACCTTCGTTTCGACCGGCTCAGAGATCCATTCGTAGCGGCCACCGAGACGCGCTTTCTTGATCGATTTCCATTCTTGCTTGAAGAGTTCGACCGTTATGTTGCGCCGGCTGATCGTCCCGCCGGCCAGGTCCACGCAGATCACATTCAGATCGCAGGTGTCACCGGCCACGAACAGGTGCTTCAATGTCTTCAAGCCGATCATGTATTCGGCATTCAATGCCAGCCAGTTCTGCTCTCCCGACACGGTGGTCATGTTCGGCGCGGTCACGATGCCTTCCAGATAGATCAGGGACGGTGCCGGGATATCACTTTTCGAAAGGCGCACCGCGACCCGGAACTCACCCTGCTCGTTCGCCTTGCCCGTACCCGAAGCCAGCAAGCCGCGCTCATGGCCTTCAATGTATTCGCCGAACTCGTAGCCCTTGTATGCAGGAAAATCCAGCCGGTGGTCGCTCCGTCTCAGATTCCAGGCAACCGGGACGTTTTTCATCGGCATGCCGAAAAGGTAATTGGACTGGATCGTGCCCTTGAATGAAGTGCTTGCAAGGAACGTATCTTGCGGAGCGGTTACCTTGACTTCGAATTCTGCCGGACGGAACGCTTCCACCCTGAAGGTCTCGTAGAAAGCAGCTGTCTTGCCCGGCATGGTTACCCGCAGGGAATAGATGCCGGTCACCGCTTCTGTATCGAGGGTGATATTGCGGAAGAAGGAACCCTGCTGATTCACCCGGAGGGTGTCGGCCATGACCTCCTCGTCCCGCGAATTGCGGAGCGTGAATAGAACGCGATCCACATCCGGCAGGATCCACTGGCCCCGGTTCTTCTTCCTTATCGTGCCTTTCACATGCACGGTCTCGCCCGAGCGGTAAAGACCCTTCTCGGTAAAAATGTATGCCCCGTACTCCTCAGGCTGCACCCACCAGGCATAGGAGATATTGAACCGCCACGGATCGATGCCGAAGCTCCATCGATTCGAATACACGGCTGCATCCTCAGCACTCAAAACGGTCAGCCACAACCTGGGCTCGTCATAGCCCTGCCACTCATAGTCATATTGTGCATCTTGCCGGCCAGGATGCCTTGCCAGGCCGAATCCCGGATCAGCCCAGCCCGGCGATTCGCAGAACCCATAGGCGTCGGTCAGGCCCTGCCACAAGATACGGTTACTGTCATCACGGATCTGCACGCGCGCTCCTTTAACCGACCGCGCATCGTTCAATGACGTCACCCACACGAGATTATTCTCTGGAGAATATTTCCAGGTTATGCCGATGTTGCTGATCTCGACGAAGGCGCGGGAATAGCGGGGGTCACCATTATAACGGGTCTGTCCCAGGTTGTCGACCTCGATGAACACGAGCCCGGTGCGCCCGGCACCGAGAATCTCTTTCAGTTCGATGGGCACCCGCATCTGCTCGTTGCGGTGTATCTGCCGCGCGCCGATATGCCAGCGCCGGTCCGTCGCGAAGAAACCCGGCCGCGGCGGCGCGAATTCCTTTCTCGACCAGAAAATATCCGGGGACTTCAGAAACGGCACTGCCTCGTCGATGCTCAACCTTGCCATTCGCAGGTGCACGCTGTCGGCATTGACCACGGTGATCGGAAACCTCAGGTCGCTCTGGGCTTCGACAATGTTGATGCCGGTCGGGATCTCCACATGCGGCGTGTAATCTCCCTTCTTGAACTTGAACCGGTGGTCCTGGTCGAGTCGGTTGCCGTATATATCTTTCAGATCCCGGCTGATAATGATCTCATACTCGACGCCGGCCAGAAACGGCAGGAAGAGGTATGCCTCGTTCGAACTCCATGCTTGTTCCTGGTACTCGGCCGGTATCTCGACCGCGGGTTCGATCTTCATATTGTTGACGAGTTCATTGATCAGGGTCGGATTGGAGAAACACAACCTGAGCGGATCCTCTGCCGGTGCATCGCGGTTGTACTCGAGCAGCGTGAATTCGTTATAGGTATTGTACTTCAGCATGCCCTCGTCTTCCGTTCCAAGGTTCCCGGCGCGGGCAAGGAGCCCGGCATGAAGGGCGACCTCGATCTGGGCTTCGAGCGGCAGCGACTCCCGGGGCACCAGAACGAGCGTCCGGCCATTGTCCCAGTCACTCAGGGGGTATTCTTTTTTCTCTTCGTCGCGCAGATTGCGGACCTGGAACTTGGCCTCGCCGCGGAAGCGGGGCTTACCGGTCTGGGTTTCGGCGCACCAGACCTTCGATGGCACGCCCTTGGTATAATAGATCTTTATCCGGTCGCAAACCCGATTTGGGGACATTTCAACATTGAAATAAAGGTAAATATTCGCGGCCCGTTCAATGAACTGCGCGCCGTGATGCGGGGCCGAAGCCATAAGTCTGGGCCGGACGCTCTCAAACGACCACGCCGTATCCCGGGCAAGGGACATTCCAGTAAGCGATCTTATCTTGTTGCGGTCCAGCCGGACATTAAACTTCGTTGCCGGCACCAGCGTATCATCAGGTATGAAAGCGAGGGTCCGGGTGCCCAACCACTGGTACCTGCCCTTCAAACCGGGTTCGATCTCCAAAGGACCCTGCCGGTCATCAGTGCCGATTCTGGCGAGCGGCACCATTGGCTGGTTAAAGCCGACGAGGATCTTGAACGTCTCGCCAATGCTTTCCGTCTTTCCGACTGGTGAGAGGTGCGTTATCTGAAGCGGTAATGTATCCTGCACCTGCAGAAGTTGCTGCGTGACAGCGTCGATCTCGGCCTCTTTCCGGCCGCAATAGACCAGCGAGATAATGCATATGATTAATAATGACAATGCGGTTCTCTTCATTTTCATTTTTCCTCCCGGGGAATTTTCATACCGCGCTAAAGGATCGATAGGCATGTAACCAGGCGATCAATGCCTGTTATACCTCCCTTTAATGAATGACCGATATTCTTAACTGTCAATTATAAGATAACTGCTCATGAAGTCAACATGGCAGAATGCGAGAAGATAAGAAGGTAAGAGGCTGAGAGGCTGAGAAACGGAGCATCTGATCCGAAACACGGGAAAGAAGATACATCGGGATAGGACCTTCGGTCGGCACTACTGAGACAAGGAGACGCGGAGACATGGAGACAAGGAGCGCTCTAATTAAACGCCGCTATGCAGCGTCCTGCGCGAGACAAGTCTCGCTACTCCAACACGTCACATAGCGCAAAGCGCATGGAGCATAGCGCCACATGCAGAAGAGGACGGGCGTAAACGCCCTACTCCCGTTGCCAGGAGTAGAGCCTTCTCGGCCAAGTGCCCGTTCCTACCGTCTATGATCCCATGAGCACGAATTACGAATAACGAGTACGAATCACGAATGTTGGATTTCGATATTCGGATTTAGGATTTCCTGTCGCATCGGTTGCATATCGCGCGGTGCAGAGTGCTGGCGCTATTCTTTGCGCGACAGGAAGTATATTCCGCCGAGCAGCGAGAGCATGCCGCACAACTGCAGGGGTGTCAGCGATTCCCTGAGCACGGCATAGCCAAGCATGGCCGCGAAGAACGGCGTGGAGAGCTCAAGGGCCCCGACCTGGGCGGCTTTGATCCGGCGGATGCCCTCGTAGTACAGGATCGTGCCCGTGCCGATGACCACACCGAGGATGATCTGGTAGACGTTCGTTACCTCAATTGTGCTCGTAGCGGTCAGGTACGCGACGAAGACCGCGGTTCCGAACAGGAAACGGTAGAAGGCGATGATCGCCGCGTCCAATCCCTGCAAATACTTGCGCGCGACGATCGCGGTCGTTGCCCAGGCAATGGTCGCCAGAAGCACGTACAGATCCCCGACCGTGCCGATCCTCAGCCGCAGGAGATTCTGCAGATCCCGGCTGGTCACGAGCAGGCCGGCAACGATCATGAAGAATATTCCCAGATAATCGAACCTCGTTATCCGGTCGGTCTTGAGGACGAGATAACCCATCACTACGATGAAGATCGGCTGCATATGACCGATCAACACGGCGTTTATTACCGGTATCTTCGACAAGGCGTAGATGTACATCAGGTCGGCAAAGAGTGTGCCGACGAGCGAAACATAGATCAACTTTGGCAGGTATCTCTTCTCAATCCGCAGATCTATACGCTTGATCAACAGGTACGCCAGGATCGTCAGCAGGCAGAATAATGCCCGGGTCGCGAACGTACTCGACACGTCTGTTGTCTGATAGGATAGTTTGACCACGACCGGCTCAATTGCCCACATGACGCTCGCACCGAGCACGACAAGCACACCCTTGGTCTTATCAGTCATTAATTGCTGGTGTGCGGAACCAGTGTCACGGAGAACTGGTGCGCGGTCCCGAGCGGGCTGTAGACGATCGAATACCCGATCCAATACTCCTCGATTTCGATCAAAACCCCTCCGGTATAGGAGAAATCATAGGAGTCCACTGCCGGTTCTGAATTGCCGGTCTGATCGCCGCTCTGCAGGTATTTCAATCCGGCAAGGAACGATAGACCCTGGAACGAGTAGCTGACGCCCGAATTGACTTCGAAGGGCGATGATTTTGCTTCGGCCAGGACATCGAGATCGGTGGTTACACTATACTTCAACCCAAGCACCACATACGCCGGTATCGTGGCATTTTGAGAGAATTCTTTACCTAAATTGTCAACCTTCGTTCCGATTTGCAGCGGCCGGTGACTGTAATGCGCGCCGATCGAGCCGCACAGACCGTAGAGATTTTCATCGCCGATCCGTTGGCTAAACCCCTTTATGGTAAGGCCTACTGGACCTAATTTGCGGCCGACACCTATGCACATGTCATAAGGCGTGAACATCGTGGTCTGGTTGCCCAGGGAATCGTAACCCTGTATCTGACCGTAGTTGAGGTAAGAGATGCCGAAGAGATACTGCTCGTAAGTTGCGCCGGCCGCCAGATGGTTGGTGGAATATAGCCAGCGGGATAGCGTGAAATTGAACGTCATGTCCCGGGCATAAGCAGGATTGTGGAAGAGCGGCAGTCCTTCGTTCACGACGACCGAGGCGCCGCCGAGCCCCTGTGCCACGACTCCGGGCGTGAGCCTCAGGAATTGCGCCGAACCGATCGCCACGAGGCAAAGGAGCATGTTCATTTGACCACCGCCACGCGGGTCAGGTACTCGTGAATGCTATAACGGGTTTCGATCGCGACGTGAAGGAAATAGACGCCGACCGGCAGATCACTGCGGTCAAGTCTGAACCCAACCGGATCGTAGATCTCACTATCATAAACGCGCTGACCGAGAATGTTGGTCATACAGACCCGGGCTTTCACAAAGTCATCGTGCCCGGGCAGTACGACCTCGGCCCTGTCCTGCATAGGATTTGGCCACACCTTGACCACTGGTTCCTCGATCGTCGAGGGGGGTTCGCTGTCCAGGTCGATGTAGACCGGCAGATGATCCGATGCCCAGTACAAAGCCTCGGCCACCTGTCCCGGCACCGCACTATTGTATCCGTAGTTGATCGAGAGATTGAAATGCGCGCCGTCATTACCGCATATTTTGTAGGAATCGCCGACCATGTATAGACCGCTGTTGTCCAGGACCGTCGCCGAACACAATACCATATCGAAACGGTCATCGAGCCCGCCGCCGGCGACGCCGTCGGGCAGCTGTTCGACCCTCGTTGATTGCGTGTGCGTAACGGCAAAGGCGCTGTTATCATGCCAGTAGCCCTCCATGTGCAGCGGATCGATCAGCCGGCCGCTTGCGTTCTCGAGACTGTCGGTCAACTTCTGGTATGCCGGCTCGTCGCTGTAGTAGATGTTGAAATCACCGGCCACGATGAAATTGCGGCCAGGTGGCAGCGCATTGAGCCGGTTGCGCAGGATCGTTGCCTCCTGCAGCCGTATGGTTTCATTGGTTATCCCCTCCGACGCTTTGAAATGGATCGAGAACAGGTATAATTCACTGTAGGATTCGGAAAGCAGCACGCGGTATTCGGCAATATCCCGGTTGGGCGTGGCCAGGTACTGAGCGGCCAGGTAATTCACCCGGTCGCTCCGGTAGAAAAGCGCGTTATCCGTATCCGGTCCGTCATTGAAGGGCGCGCCGGCGAACGAAGGGTCAACATGCCTCATCACTGAATCGAGAAAGAGCTGAACGCCGTCCTGGCTCTGCATTTCCTGGACCAGGACTATGTCCGGCTCGATAAAACTCATCACGGTGCGAAGTTCATCGAGACGCTCGCTGCCGAGTGCCTGCGGGAAATTGAGGATGTTATAGGTAGCGACGCGGACCGCGGTGCCGGCCGCAATCGCCGGTACCAGCCAGAGAACAAGGACAACCGAACACACAAGCCGGCTAAGTCCCGCGAAGAGTGAATGCTTGTGAGGACTGCCGCGGTTGCGTCTCAGATATCGAGTTGTCTGCAATCTACATCAGGTTTCACCGGCGGGCGACATCGATGATCCGGCCCTCGACGCGACCCACGATCGGCGAGTGCTTCTTCACATATTCGGCGATTATATTGCGCAGGTAGTGGAATGAATCCGTGATATTCTCCCCTGATTTGAAGATCACGTATTCGCCGCCGCCCGCGGCAAGGAAGGAATTCGTGACCAGCGTGTAACGCCCCTGGGGATCCATCGGCGAACCGTCTTCCATGACCACCTGCTGGACACGCTCCCCGATCGACTTCCGCGAATCGTACACGAATTTCAGCCCCGAAACCTGGAAGATCGCATGATGACCGTTCACGCCGACCTCCAGTGCTTCAATGATCTGGCGGCCGGTCATCTCCATCGTGACCGCGGTATTGGAAAGGGCGTCGATATTGTAGCAGTGACGGTACGTTATCTCCCCTTTCGGCAGGTTGGCTCTTATGCCGCCTGAGTTATGGATGGCGATGTCGACGTTCATGAACTCGCGCATCGCGTCGGTTATCAGATTGCCGATCGCGGTCTCTTCAAAACCGGCCCGCATGAGTTCATCCCGTGAATAGCCGATCACCTCATCGAACTCTTTTTGCGTTACCTCTTCCCATTGCCGCACGATCCGGAGCATCGTTGTATCGTCATCGATCTCTTCACTGAGCAGGTCGACGAGTTCGCCGCGGTACCCGGCGATCCGGTTCGTCTGTTTGTCGATCCAGAGATCAAGAAACCCGATGCTGCTCAGGTGACCGTATGCCTGGCAGATGATCGTGTGGTTGAGCGGATCTTCGTACGGTTCTTCCAGGGCGCTGGCGCTGTGCGAACCGAGGATGACATCAATGCCCGGCACGGCTTCCGCAACCCTTTTGTCATGACGGAGACCGATGCCGGTAATGGCAAAGATCAGATCGACGTCTTTGGACCTTAAGGAATCGACGTAGCGCGCCGCGGTCTCGATCTCAGGCAGCACCTTGTGGCCCGCGAACCGCTCCGGCGTGGTCATGCCAGACATGTACTCGGTCAGTAAACTGAATATGCCTATGCGTGATCCGAGCCGCTCAACGATGGTATAGGGTTCGAGATATTCTACGACCTCGCCCGTGGCTTCGTAGACGATATTGGAACCGAGAAAAGTCGCCTCGACCTGTTCGGTGAATCGCCTAAAGACCTCTACGCCCTGATCATAGTCGTGATTGCCCGGTGCCATGACATCGTAACCGCAGTAGTTAAAATATTCAGCGACCGCCATGCCTTCTGAGAACTCACCGAGCGGCGAGCCGACAAACATGTCGCCGGCATCGCACAGAAGAAACCCGTAGCCCAAGTTCTCTGCTTCAGCCCGCTTTTCCTTTATGAGCGTGGCGGCCGCAGACGCGTTCCCCATCGGTGGCGGGAAGTAGGGGTTCATCCACCAGGCAGTGCTCGGTGAGAGCGCGCCCTCGATGTCGTTCGTATACAGAATGTAAATGTGGTCGAACGCTTGCGACTGCAACAGTAATGCAAGGAATAATATGCTCATCAATTTCTTAGAAGTGCACGCCGGCCGTTATCAGCAGATGATGGCCGGTCTCGTCAAATACGTAATCGCTGGTGAAGTCCAGGTATGGGAAATCTCCAGCCAGATAGTCGCGCTTGCCATAGGCATACCCGAGGTCTACGGAATACCTGCCAGCATTCAGGCCGAATCCTGCGGTGAGGTTCGTCGTCCATAGCGCGGCCTGCGTGTAATCCGGGAATATACAGAATCCGTAGCGCATGTAATACTTGCTCTGGATCATATGCTCGACACCCAGCTTGTAGATCAGTATGTTGCGTTCCCATAACTCATCCCAAATCTCGTACTCGATCTGACCGGCGAATCGCGTGGGGATCCTGCCCGGAGGTTGGTACATGACGCCGAATGCGTGGGTCGACGGATACTCGTCACCCCCATTGTCAAGCGCATATGAGTGCTGGTAAGTGTATGCGAGCCGGAAATTGATGGACGGTGTTATTGACGCGCCGAATCTTGTCTTCCTGCCCGCGAGTTCTGTTTCTTCACGGTAGACCGAATCAGCGTCAGGCATGATCACGGTCCGCGTCATCTGCAACGCACCGAACAGAAAATCCTGTTCGAGCCCGACGCTGATGGATCTGTACCTGAACGAGACCATGGGCGCAAGGGCATTCAAATAGCCGCTGTATGATAGCTCGTCTATGCTTGTCAGTTGATAGAAGTCATCGCGATGCTCTTCGCGATAATAGTAGTTGTGATCCCAGACCGGAGCGTACTGCAATCCGAACGATATGAACCGGAGCGGGAAGATGAACGCGCACGGTCCTGGACCGGCATAGGTTGCCGTGTTGTTCGCCAGCGTGGCAATGCCGATGTTGTTGCCGAACGAATCATAGACCCGCAATCCGCGGCGTTCACTCTGCACGGCAAGACGTCCCGAAAAAAATACTGCCTTGTCGTTGAACAAAGCGAGCGAAGCGGGATTCGCCGTGCTCTCCAGGACGATCGATACGCCGCCCATTGCCGCCGAACGCGCATCATGGTAGAGGAACCGGTCACCCTGACTCGTGATGCCGGGCAGGGTCAGCCCGGTGAGGAATACGAGCAGCGCCTGTATCATTCGATCATTACGGCGGCGGCCAGCACCGTTGTCCAGAGACCGTACTTGTCACCGATTGCAGTCTGGGTTATGTTCATCGTCTTCACTATCTTGGTCGAGATCTTCCACTGTTCTTTTCTCTCGTCGTAGCTGATATCCGGGTCAAAGGGCACGCCGAGGGTCGTGGCGAGCATCTGGGCGGCAAGATCCTCAGCCTTGTCACCGGTTCTTACTTCGGTCTCGCCGAATGAATGATACTCGGAAAGATATCCGTACTGCGTGCGGTCGCTCGGTATGGCTACGCCGATTGATGCGGCAATGAGCCGGTGCGGCTCGTTCGAGCTCAACTCGGCAACGACCGCATATATGATCTCCCCGGCAGAAAGCTTCTGAATGCCCTTGCTTCTCGGAAGCATCCTTGCACCGGGCGGCAATATGCTCGAAACGCGCACGATATTGAACGGTGCGATGCCTGCATCCCTCAACGCGGCTTCGAAGCTCGTGAGCTTCTCCCGGTGTTTGCCTACGCCCTTGGTCAAAAAGATTCTCTTTGGTATCATTTTAGTCCATTATGGAGCAGACCAGAGTCGAACTGGCGACCTTCTCGCTGCGAACGAGACGCTCTCCCATCTGAGCTACTGCCCCTCATTTTGTTGGTGATTATATCGAAAAATCACTGTGTGTCAACATTCCGATTTCAATCAGAAATAATCTTACCGAGACAGGGTGGTTTAGTCAGAAATCGG
>JACUUY010000039.1 GCA_014859085.1 Caldifarciminota bacterium | reverse complement strand
TTTAGGGTTTAGGAATTGCCGCATGGAATGCGGCATTTGTGCGTTGACACTGCCTGTGCCGTGCGTATAATAGCGAATGCTCGTGTCTCGTTTGATGCTGCTGAGCAGGTGTCGAAGACTGCATTCTGCGAAGAATGACATACTGTTTCGGTGTCCGCGGCTCCGGACCAGGAGAACATGATGAAATTCAGCGGGTCATACCCGCGTGACATAGCTGCAATAGCCGCGATCTTCATCGTGCTCATCCTGTTCGTCGCGGGTTTCAATCTCTACGTCAGTTTCCAATTCAGAAACGAATTCGTCGAATACGGCCGGAACAATGTCAAGGCAATCATCAACGTCGGCCTTGACTACCTGAACGGCGGCCATAACCCGCGCGAACTCAACTCACTGCTGCGCAACCTCAGCCAATCGTTCAATCTCGAACATCTCGTCATTGCCGACACGCTGGGCAACCGCATCTACGACTCATGGACGCATCTGGGTGGTCTGGTGCCGCTGACCGAATTCGATCTTTCCGGTGATTTTCAGCGAATACCTGATGCGCAGGAGCTCATCCAGAAAGACAATGCATTCATCTTCCGGTCCATCGAGCCGCCGGCATACTTCTATGTTTCGCTGCTTCCCGCGTATACGGTCGTTTTCGGCAACATCTTCCGCTGGCACATATTCTACATAACGATCTCGCTTGTCTTCACCAGTTTCCTGGGTTTGTTCCTGCTGCGGAATCTTTTCTTGCCGATGCGCTATGTGACGAATCTCGCCCGCGATTTCGGCATCGAGATGAAAAAGGAGGATTTTGTTTCGGCAACCTTCGATGAAGTTTACCGCAAGCTCAAACTGCGCGAAGAGATGCTCGTCGAGTTCTCGGCATTCATGGCCCACGAATTCAGGAACTCCCTGGGCGCAATAATCGGTTTAGCCCGCCTCGTTGAAAAAGGTAAGAAGCCGGGCTCCGAGATCGTGAAGGAATGCCGGAACATGGAGGAGTTGATCACGCGCATCCTCGAGTATTCAAAACCCCTGAGCCTCAACGTGGCGGAGACCGACCTGAACCGGGTTCTCGATGACGCGCTCGATAGGATCACTATTCCCAAGAGGATCCAGGTCGTGAAGAATCCCGCGCCAGAAGCCCTGCTGATCAAGGGCGACCACGAATTGCTCATCGTGGCCGTGTGCAATCTGTTGAAGAACGCCCGGGAGGCGGTTAAGGGCAAGGGACAGATCGAGCTCACGACCGGCCGGAAAGAGAAGGCGGTCTTCCTCGCGGTCAAGGATGATGGCGTGGGCATCGATGCCGGCGAACAGGATTCGATCTTCAATCCTTTTTTCTCGAGAAAAGCCGAAGGCATGGGTCTCGGGCTTGCGTATGTCCGGAAGGTGGCCGAGGAACACGGGATCCGGATCAGCGTCCAATCAAAAAAAGGCAAAGGGGCCACGTTCGTTCTTGAAATCCCCGCATAGACTGGAGTCCTGTACTGTCTTGATTTCCGGCGGGAATTGAATATATTTGAGTAAAGGAACAGGAAACGGAAAAGGAGCATCGATGGATCAATTTGTCAAACGGATTGCCGGCACGCTAAGGACAAGAAAGGTCGATTACGGAGATGTGCGCGTCGTGATGCGCGAGTCCGAGTCGATCGTATTGAAGAACGGCATAATCGAAGCGATCACCCGTTATTCAGATGCAGGGTTCGGGGTGCGCGTGCTCAAGGATTCTGCTTGGGGTTTTGCCTCGTCAAACGAGCTCAAGAAAACAGTTGCCGACCGGGTTGTAAGGAATGCGCTCAGCATCGCGCGGGCATCGGCGCTCGTCAGGTCAAACGAGATCAACTTGACCGCCCTGCCGCCCCAGCAGGGAAATTACCGGACCGAGATCGCTACCGATCCGTTCACGATCTCGCTCAACGATAAGATCGAATTGCTCCTCTTGTGTGATCAGGCCATGCGCAAGGAACCGAGGGTGAAGATCAGCGAGGCGTCGCTGGACTTCCACAAGAACACGGTCTATTTTGCCTCGACCGATGGTTCGTATGTCATACAGGAATTCATTCTATCCGGAGGTCACATAAAGGCCTATGCCATGGACAAGGGTGAGATGCAATCCCGGTCCTATGGCGATTACGGCCAGCAAGGCTACGAGTTCATACAGGCCATGGATTTTGCGGGGCATGCGCCGCGGGTCGCCGCTGAAGCGGTCGTACTGCTCGATGCTGAACAGTGTCCGCAAATGAAGACGACCGTCATTCTCGATGGCGACCAGATGGTGTTGCAGGTTCACGAGTCATGCGGCCACCCCGTGGAACTGGACCGGGTGCTGGGAACCGAGGCTTCGTACGCGGGGACGAGTTTCCTGACGCTCGACAAGCTCGACAAGTTTCGCTACGGCTCTGACCTGGTGACCATCGCGGCGGACGCGACCGTGCCCGGCGGTCTCGGTACCTTTGGCTGGGATGACGAGGGTGTTCCGGGACAGCGCGTTCATCTCGTGAAGAACGGCATGTTCGTCGGCTACTTGAGTTCGCGCGAGACCGCGCCCATTATCGGCCGGACGTCGAGCGGCGCTATGCGGGCCGATGGCTGGAACAGGATACCGCTCATCAGGATGACCAATATCAATCTCGAGCCGGGTTCATGGAAGCTTGAGGATATGATCTGCGATACGAAAGACGGGTTGTTCATGTCGACCAACAAATCGTGGTCGATCGATGACCGCCGGCTGAACTTCCAGTTCGGCTGCGAGTATGCCCGGAAGATCGAAAACGGCAGGCTGACCAAGGTTTACAAGAATCCAACCTATGCCGGGATTACCCCCCAGTTCTGGAAGGACTGTGACGCGGTTGCCGACCGCGATTCCTGGCGCATGCACGGGACGCCCAACTGCGGTAAGGGCGAGCCAGGGCAGACCATGTCGGTGGGTCACGGCACGACGCCGGCCCGGTTCCGCAACCTGCAGGTGGGCATTGCCGAGTAATGGCACTTCGATGTAGGGAAGTGACTGGCGGTTCGAGGGTTCTTGCGATTCACGGCTGAAATACTTCGAGGGCGGGCGCTGCTCTTGGCGGTCATGTTGTGCATAGCCCTTGTTGCATCCTGTGCCTACTTCAATACCGTCTATAATGCAAAGAATTATTACCGGGAAGGCAGGAGATCCGTGGCGCATGACACGTTGGTCATGGATGCCCAGAGTTTTGACAAGGCAATAGAAAAAGCCACGTCGATAATCGTCAAATATCCGGACACCCGGTGGGTGGACGATGCGTTGTTCATCATGGGCGCGTCCTATTATTTCAAGGGTGATTATTCACGGAGCCTGGAGAAGCTCGATTTCCTGATCACCAATTACCCGGGGTCCGATTTCTACGCCGAAGCGAAATATCTCGTTGGCCTGGCCAACTACAAACTGAAGAAATATAGTGCGGCGGTTGCTGCTTTGAAAGAGGTCCTCGATGAGAGGAAATTCAGAAAGAAGGCATTGCTCATGATGCTTTACGTCTATTACGGCAGTGACAATCTTGGCAGCCTGTACGAAGTCGCGGACACACTCTTGAAGCACTCGCTCCGATACGACGAACGGCGCACCGTGTTGAGACTGAGCGGCATGGCGCAGTACAAGGAGGAACGATATGCGGCGGCGCTCGAAACATTCACCCGGCTGCTGGCGATAACGCGCGACGAGAGCGACCGGCGCGATCTCAAGTTGCACATCGCGGAGACGTATCTCCAGCTCGGCGAGCATGAGCAGTGCAGGAATTTCCTGATCGGCGAAACCGATGCTGAATTCAGGGATCTGCTGGTCGACCTGTACATGAAGACGGGCAATACCGATGAAGCGAAGGACATTTGCCACGAGCTGACGCAGAATGTATCGCCTGACATCTCGGCCGAGGCGTACTACGAACTCGCGCAGATCTACGAGATGCAGGACAGTTTCGATCTCGCGGTGGCCTACTACGATTCGGCACTGGTAAAATCCCCGGGCGGCGAATACGGCCGGCAAGCGAAGAGGAAGTCCGAGATCCTCAAGCGGATCCAGGTCCTCACCGCCGAGCCCGAGGATACGGTGCGCGCCCGGTTTCTGCTTGCCGAGATCTATTTTGCCGACCTCAATGACCTGCCCCAGGCGGTCGAAGGCTACGAGGAGGTCTACCGCGGTCACCCGAACAGTAAATGGGCGCCGAAAGCCATGTATGCGCACCTGTGGATCGCGAACCGGGTATACGAAGACAAGATGCTTGCCGCCGACCTCGCCCGCGCTCTCATCAGCACCTATCCGGGCACCGAGTATGCCGTGAGCGCGCAGCGGATCCTCGAGGAACTCGAACCGCGGATCGAAATCGATGAACCAGAGCACTGATCCATGGTCGCGCATAAACTGAAGATCAGCAAGAAGGTGTGGTTAACGAAAAACGTTTTCGGTATGGAATTCATCCTGCCGCGCATCCGGCCCTATCCCGGTCAGTTCTTCCAGGTCCGTGTGAATGAGGGTTTCGAACCTTTTCTCAACCGGCCGGTCAGCATCGCATCGTACAAGAGCTCGAGATTGCTTCTGGCCGTGAAGATCGTGGGCCGCGGTACGAAAATGCTCAGCATGAAGAAGCCGGGCGAGCAACTGGAACTGCTCGGTCCGTTCGGCGGGAAATTCAAGCCCGCGCGCAAGAGGAGCCTGCTCATCGCGGGCGGCATCGGGATGGCGCCGCTGCGCTTCTTGGCTGAGTATCTGTCCGCGAGGAAAACTGTCTTTGATCTGCTCTACGGGGTGCGGGCGAGTGATGAATTCGTCTTCCGTAACAAAGTCGGCAGAATGGCGGACCGGGCGATCTTTGTTGCCGAGCGCGGCTACCAGAAGAAGGAGACCGTGGTTTCCCGGCTCCGCAGAATGGATCTCGCCGGTTATGCGGTCGCCTACGCATGCGGACCCAGGACGATGCTCATCGAATTGCAGAAGTTGAATCTGCCGATGCCGGCATATGCCTTCTGCGAGGATTTCCTGGGGTGCGGCTGTGGCCTGTGCATGGGCTGCGCGATCATGTACAAGGGTTCTTACCGGAGAATATGTGTCGATGGCCCGGTGCTCGAATTGGGAGGGATCGATTTTGAAGTGTAGGATCTTCGGCCTTGACTTCAAGAACCCGGTATTCATTGCCTCCGGGACGTTCGAGTACGGACTGACTTACAAACGAGTCTCGAACCGGGTGGGCGCGGTCATCACCAAGGGTATTACGGCCAGGCCGCGAATCGGTAACCCGCCGCCGCGGATCATTGAGACGCCGTGTGGGCTGATCAATTCGGTTGGGCTGGAGAACCCGGGGGTCGAGGTCTTCTGCCAGGAGATATTGCCGAAGATGCGCAAGTTGAAGACGAGGGTTTTCGTCAACGTTGCCGGGTTCACGGTCGAGGATTTCATCCGGATCGTCGAGGCGATCGGGGACCGGGCCGACGGGTTGGAGCTCAATGTCTCATGCCCGAACGTTGAGGCGGGCGGCGTCGCGTTCGGCCGGGATCCGGAGATCTGCGCCGAGGTCGTGAAGCAGGTGAAGAAGAGAACGAAGCTGCCGGTCATCGTGAAATTGACGGCGAATTTCTGCGATCCCCTCGTCGTCGGCAGAAGATGCATTGAAGCCGGTGCCGACGGTCTTTCGCTCATCAATACGTTGCACGCGATGGCGTTCGACGTGAAAGGGACAAAGGTGCTGATCCAGGGCGGGCTGTCCGGTCCGGCGATAAGGCCCTTTGCCCTTTTCTGCGTGCACCGGCTCAAGGAGCTGGGCGTTCCGGTCATCGGCATCGGCGGCATCATGTCCGGCCGCGATGCCTACGAATTCCTCCTTGCCGGCGCGGCCGCGGTTGAGGTCGGTTCAGCAACGCTGCGCGATCCTTACGCGCCGCTGAAAATAATTAAGGAACTGAAGCAGTATACAGGTTGGGGTCACGATGCGGGTTGAGGTTGCGATGGCGGGATCCAGCATCTCAACCCAAAGACCGATGACTATCTTTTGAGGAGGTGTAATGACCGAGAAGTTGATCGTCTCGCTCGATATGAGCGACAGTGCACAAATCAGAGCACTGGTCGAGAAACTCGATACCCGCGTCGGCTACTACAAGGTTGGCGCCATTCCGTTTACGCTGCTCGGCCCAGAACTCGTTGCCTATCTGAAGGGCCGCGGCAAGAATGTCATGCTGGACCTCAAGTATCATGATATACCGAACACGGTTGCCCGGGCGTGCGCCGGCGCGAAGAATACCGGCGCGGACATGATGACGGTCCATGCGAGCGGCGGGTTTTCGATGATGGAGGAGGCAGTAAAGGCAATCCTCATCGGCGGAGAGAGTGAGGGACACGCGAGACCCAGAATACTCGGCATCACGGTGCTGACGAGCATTGATGAGGCGTATTTCGCCGACCTTTTTGGCACCGTCGAGCGGACCCTTGGCGAACAGGTGCTCTTCCTCGCGCAGTTGGCACGCAGTGCCGGGCTCGATGGCGTCGTCGCATCGCCCAGGGAGATAACGCCGATCCGCCAGTGCTCCGGTGATGACTTCCTGATCGTGACGCCGGGCATCAGGCCCGCGGACAAACAGGTTAATGACGACGATCAGGCAAGAACCATGACACCGGGCCAGGCGGTCAAGGCCGGCGCAGATTATATCGTGGTCGGCCGTCCGATCGTCAGCGCGCCGGACCCGGTCGCGGCGACCGAGCGGATCCTCGAGGAGATGGAAAATGGACATTGAGAAATTACTCAGAGAATTGCGGGTTCTGCAGGAAGGCCATTTTGTTCTCAATTCTGGACTGCACTCCAGATATTACTTCCAGAAATTCAGGATACTGGAAAACCCGGATGCGACTTCTAAACTGTGCAGGCTCATTGTCGAGGAATACCAGAACAAGAATATCGACTGGGTCATCGGACCGACTACCGGCGGTATCGTGATCGCATTCGACGTGGCGCGGCAGATGGGTGTAAACACGGGTTTTGCCGAGGAACGCGGCGGCCGGCGCATCGTGGGGCGCGGTTTTGAGATCGAGGGTAAGAGGATTCTCGTGGTCGATGATGTGATGACGACCGGCAAGTCGATAATCGAAACGCTCGATGCGGTCCGCGAAAAGGGCGGCGATATAGCGGGTGTCGCGGTGCTCATCGACCGCTGCGGCGTGCAGCTGCCGTTTGGGTATTATGCTACATACCGGAAGGTCGTGGAGAATTTCGAGCCGGCGAACTGCCCGCTCTGTAAGGAGAACGTACCGCTGAGCAGGCTGGGAGGGAAATAACACAACACACAAATCCTAAATTCGAAATCCTAAATCCTAAACAATATCAAGATCCAAAACGCAGAACAATTATAACTGTGACCGTCGTGGCGAAAGAATTGAAAAGATTTTGACTTCATTTCTGTTTTGAATTTCGATATTAGTGATTTGAAATTGTTTAGGGTTTAGTGCTTCGTATTTAGAGTTTGTCGTTCAGTTGTTACAGTCTCCAGAACCCTAACCCGGCAAGGATGAGCAGGCTCAATCCGGCAATGACCGCGCCGAGCCAGCCCAGCAGGCACAGGCTCGTCACGATCACGCCCGCGATCAGAACGCCGATGCCGATGATCAGGAGCGACATCTTGAATTCGAGCCCGAACAGGAACGCGACGAGCGCGCCGGTCCAGGCGCCGGTGCCGGGCAGGGGAATGGCAACGAACGCCATGAGTCCGATCTCTTGATACTTTTCGATGATCCGGTTGCCTTTCTTGCGGGTGCGTTCAAAGAGCCAGTCGAAAAACCGTCGGAAGATCCCGATCCTGGAGAGCAAGCGCACGGCCGGTCCGAGGAGCCAGAGGATGAGCGGCGCGGGGATCATGTTTCCGATATACGCGATGAGGAATGCCTTTGGCCAATCGATGTTGAAAACGTTGATCGCCAGGGGAAGCGCGCCGCGCAGTTCGATGACCGGCAGCATCGAGGTCAAGAAGACTGCGAGTTCCGGCGTCAGACCGATGGCAACGAGCGCCTGGGGGGTCATGTAATGCCCCGCCGCCGCCGCAGTATCCAGTCGGCCGCAAGCATCAGAAAAACCGCGAAGTAGGTCACCGGTGAATTCAGGTTGATCGCGGTGCTCGTTGCCCGGCGCCGGGTCTCGGGCGGCGTTGTCCGGTTCAGATCATCGAGCATCATAAACTCGCCGTCGGCCGCGGCCGCGATCGTTTGAAGAAGTGCCTGGTTCAGGCGGCGCTCGGCCTCCAGCGAGCCGGGCATGACGTTCATGTTAACGGTGTTACTCGTGAGCAGCTCGCCGTCGAGTTCTCCCTGAGCGAACACGCGCTGCTTGCCGGGTTTGTCAAAGACAATGCTCGCTTCGTACCGGCCGTAGTGCGTTTCGTAAAAAGGGATCCTCGTGCTGCCGGCGACAAGAGAAAAATCGCCGTCGCCCGCCGGCCGCAGATCGCGATCATGACTTTGCAGTTGCAGGTGGACGATCTCGCCGACCGCGCAATCGGCTTGTCGCGCCGCGAGCATCAGACGCTCATGCGCGCCCAGCGGAGACAGAAACCGGATGACATCGCCCAGGAAGCGACTGAGTAAGTCCTTATTCATGAGCCCGCGCTGCAGAAAATTCCACGTGCCGAAATCGGGGATTGCAATCTGAAATATGCGTCCCTTCTGATGGGCGCAATAGCCGATGACCGGCAAATCGCCAACACTGGCCACGATCTTCGCGTCCGGTCTTGCGCCGGCAATGCGGCTGATCCTTTTTACGGGCGGATGGTCGCCGCCGGTCAATACAGAGAACGGTTCATTGATCCGGAGCGTGTGCTTGCCTTCGACCGCGCCGCCGGCGACCTTAATGGGTATATTTTCGCGCCATTGTTCGTTGAAACCTTCGATCATGCCGGTCAGGACCAGTCCTTTGCCGCTGCCCGCGGATTCGAGGATGTTCGACCAGGGCAGCCGGGCGAGGTTAACATTATCGAGGATGACGACGTCAAAACCGTCGAGGCCCGGCAATGCGGCAAGATCCTCTCCTCTTTCCACGCTGCGGTATCTGACGGCGCCGTGTCTGACGATCGATGACACTGACAGATTGCCATCGCTGGAGAGCGATGCGCGGATGAATTTAGTGTTGAATGACATGTGGTCAGTGTAGTAAAGAACTCTTATTTTGTCCTTGAGCACGTTGAGCGTCATGAAAGACCGGTTGTTATCGTACGAGATCTCGCCCGGGAGAGGTTCGATGTTGATACTGTAGCGTATTTCTCCGGGGGCCGCGGCCGCAACGCGGAAGGTTACCGTATTCCTTGCCCGCACGTCGCTGAGCGGGAAATCGCGGGCGGCTAATGGTTTATCCGGGGTGAGTCCGAGCGCCACCCTGCCGTCGCCGGCAGTGAAGCCGCTCGACTCGACCATGACATCGATCTGTGCCGAATCACCCTGGTAGGTATATGCCGGCGCAATGATGCCGATGATCGCTGCGTCACGTATCGTGTCTTCGCCGATGCCGTATATGTGGATAGGTGAATTCGTCCGGTCGGCCAGGGTCAAGGGCGACGCGCCGAAATTATGGTTGCCGTCGGTGATCAGCATTATTGCGGACGGCTGCATTCGGCCCGCTTCCTCCAGGGCCCGGGTGAGGTTGGTGTATGAACCGAGACGCTCGGGCTCGGTTGCGGATAATAGATTCTCGTTGAAGTAGAGCACGCGGTGCGGGAACTCGATCTGCGAGACGACATCGCGGATCTGGTTCAGGTGCCGGGCCATGCTCTCTGAATGATCGACCAGCACGACCGCGTCGTTCTCCCTTCCGTCCCGGGCGATGACGATCGTGTAGTTGCTGATCAGCAAATACATGACCACGAGCGCCGCCAGTCGCAGGACGAGTTGGACCGGCTGCCGGCGGTAGATGACGACCGCGACCGTGATCGCCAGGATACTAATTAATGAAAGGATCAATGTCGAGCCGTTCCTTTTTCAATCTGATGATATTGTCGGATGCGGCATTAACGCGACCCGTTCCAGAGTGACCGTTCGATATTACTACGATATCATAGGGAAGCGAATCCCGCACCATGAACGCGAAGTCGCCGCTGGTGACGCTGGCGATGCCCACCGCGCCCTGTCGCATAAGGAGCGCAATGCCGCTTGCAACGGGCGCGTCGTCGAGCAATGCCCTGCCCCGCAGCGGCACTGGCGCGTAGGCGGTGTCCGGTGTCACAGAAGTGATGAACGGTTTTGCAGAGTTGCCGCTGAGGTCGCGGGCGTTCCTGAGGTACAGGTAGTATGTCGTGTCGAGCGCCAGGGATTCGGTCTCCGCCGCGGGCAGGAAACTCACGCTGCGGTGATCGAGCCATTGCGGGATGAATTTCTTCCTGGGCAGGATCGTGAATGACAGCCAGGTCGTGTCCATTGCTTCCGAGAACCGGACCTGAAAGTCATTCTTACTCTTGCCTTCAGAGTATTGGACGACCCATGGGGCGATGGTGTCGGGTACGCTCGATCCCTGGATGCGGCTTGTGAACAATCCCTCGTTCCCTGCCTTGTCCAGAACCCGGCCCGATATTTCGTACGGGATCTCCTGCATCGGCTCGGTGACGACGATAATCTCGGAAGGGGAAAGCGACGGATAGAGCAGGAGGACCTCCAGCGTCTCCGTGGCGGACGCGATCAACACGTTATCCGGGGTCAAAGCAACGGTGTCAACGGCTTCGGAGAAGGTTAGCTGTACCTGGCGCGTGTTGATGACCGATACTTTGCTGAGCCGCGGGCTGAGCCGGTCTTTGGATATGGGCGGCGCTTTGTGCGCGCACATCGCGGTGAGCAGGACCGCGGCCAGGAATAATTTGCCTTGCTGCTTGCGCATAGCCAATTCTATTTTGAATGTGAGAAAAGTCAACAATAACACGACCCTCACAGAATCGTATTCGTTATTCGTAAGTCGTATTCGTGACGCAGATCGAGGTCGGTGCCGGTTATCGCAAGATTCTTCTCAACGCCCGTTTTTTCTTGCTGCCGGCGAAGTCCGTTGTCAGCAAATGGGACAGGGCCTTGTATACATTAAGCAGGGTTTTGTCGTTCCTCAGAGCGCGCAGGTGTTTTTCAATCGTGAGAACATCTCCGCGCACAAGCGGGCCGCTCAGCGCATTCACCAATCCCCTTCTCTTGATGTTGCCGAGGGTTTGCTCGATGATCGGGAAGATCAGCTGCTGGATCTCTTTTTCGGTCCACCCGATCTTGCCAGCCAGATAACAGGCTGACGCGATCAGGGCGACGAGCAGGTTCGAGGAAAATACGCCGGTGAGATGGTATAAGGTTTTGTCTTGCTTGCGGATCTTTTTCAGCGTGAAATACCTGGCGCCGAATATCGCGCGCGCGGCTTTTATTGCCGGCGGGTCGCCTTCGAGCGAAATATGATAATGCCGTTTTCTGGCCGGGACAGCGATCTCTGGGAAGGTAGCAAACGGGTGGACTGAAGCCCGGTAGACTTTCGGTGTTCTGGGGATGATGTCGGCGGGCAGGATGCCGCTGAAATGGAAGATGCATGTCGGACCGCTTATGTGCTCGCGCATCTTCGCATACGCCCGGAGGATCTCATCGTCCGGTGTGGCGAGGAAAAGGGCCTCGCTCTGTTTGACCAGTTCATGATAGGACGGATTGTGCCTGATCCGGAGCAACATCGCGGCGATTCGTTCGCGCTGCTTTTTTTTATCGTAGACACCGACGATCGTATTGTTCTTTCTCAGGAGATCGAAGAGCGTGACGCCGACCCGGCCGCAGCCGATCAAACCGATACGCATGGACAATTATATGCTGTTGGACCGGCGCGTCAAGTTTTGGCGGGAACCGTGCGTCGCGTGTTCGCGCGGGCTTTGTTCAAACACGCACCTGGGTCATGGTTTGGGGTATATCAACGTCGATACCGGTATCTTGTATTTTCCGGCGCAGTGCCTGTGCTTCTTCGATCTCGCCATGCACCAGGTACACTTTCTTGAGCCGGCCGTCGCCGGCATCTTCCACATACTGGAGCAGGCCGTCGCCGTCGGCATGCGCTGAAAGACCGGCCATGACATAGATCTTGGCGCGCACGTCGAACGTGTCGTTGAAGATCTGAACCCGGGGCGCGCCCTCCAGGATCTTCCGGCCCAGGGTGCCGCGGGCCTGGAAGCCCGTCATGACGATCATGTTCTGGTCGTTCTCAATATTGTGAATGAGGTGATGCGTCACGCGTCCGCCTTCGCACATGCCTGAAGCGGATATGATGATCATGGGACCGGTCTTGTCGTTCAGGGCTTTCGATTCTTCGGCATCGGCAACGTATTGCAGGGTCGGAAAGTTGAATGGGTCATCCTTGTTGTCATTGAAGACGCTGGTGGTTTCCTCGTCGTAGCATTCGGGATGCCGGCGGAAGACATCGGTCACGTTCGTTGCCAGGGGGCTGTCGACGTACACCGGAATGTCTTTCAGTGTTCCCGCGTCATACAGATTCTTCAGCATGGTGATGAGCAGCTGGGTGCGTTCCACGGCAAAAGCCGGGATGATCATCTTGCTTCTATTGTGCCGCGCTTTGTCGATCAGATCCCCCAATTCCTCCTGCATCTTGTCGAACGACTCATGCTTGCGGCCGCCGTACGTTGACTCGAGGATCAGGTAGTCGACATCGCTCACGACCACCGGGTCTCTTATGATCGGCATTTCCTTGCGCCCCAGGTCGCCGCTGAAGAGGACGCGCTTATTGTCCGCCTCGACCAGAATGGTCGAGGAGCCGAGGATATGGCCCGCATCGTGCAGCGTGACCCTGACGCCGGGCACCGGTTCAAAACCGGCCTCATAGTCGATCGGTCTGAGATATTCGAGGGTTTTTTCGGCGTCGGCGATCGTGTACGGGGGTTCTTTGGGCGGCAGTCCTTTTTGCGCGCGCTTCTTGTTGAGGTATTCGAAATCGTATTCCTGTATCTTCGCCGAATCGAGCAGGAGCAGCGATGCGATGTCCTTGGTCGCCGGGGTGCAGTAGATCGCTCCGCTGAACCCGCGCTTCACGAGATTGGGCAGGTTGCCCGAATGGTCGATGTGGGCATGCGAAAGGATGACCCCTTTGATGTCCCTTGGTTTGAACGGGAAGGTGCTGTTTATCCGCTCGGCTTCTTCGCGGTGGCCCTGGAACATCCCGCACTCGAGCAGGAACTTCTGTTTTCTGTATTCAAAGAGGTGCTGCGAGCCGGTTACGGTTTGCGCCGCGCCGACGAATGTGATATCCACAACGCATTATACATGGTCCACCACCCAAGTCAAGGGGACGGGGGACGGTGCTTGGGGACGGGGGACGGTGCTTGACAATTTGACAATTTCCCTTACAATACACCCGTGCGTAGAGCGCGTATCACGTATCCTGGTGCTTTTCATCACGTAATGAATCGCAGCATCCGCGGCGAGAAGATCTTCTTCGATAATAAGGCCGGGGCATATTTCATGATGCTTCTCGAGGAGAAGATCGGCTTGCTGAAGCAAAGGATTCTCGCTTATTGTCTGATGGACAGTCACTATCATCTCATAATGCAGAATACCTCTGGCCGGCTGTCGGATTTCATGAGGCAATTGAACGGGCAGTATGGGATGTATTTTCGCAAACGGGTCGGTGGCGCGGGCTATGTGTTTCAATCTCGTTTCAAATCTACCCTGATTCAAGAGGATCGTTATCTGGAGATGGCCATAATCTATGTTCTATTGAACCCGGTGCGCAAGAAACTGGTTGCGTCGCCGTGGGACTACGAATGGTCGAGCGTCAGAGAATATTTCACAGGCAGGGATTCTTCTTTGGTGGATAACCGATTTGTCGAGGAATTATTCCAGACAGAGATCAACTTGAAACAACGGTTGACCGAGTGGGCCAACATAGAATTGCCGGTCAGCGACACAAGGATGGGCGAGGTCATCGGCGACAGCGCTTTTATTGATTTCGCAGTGAGAAAATTCAATCGTCGGAAGGGGGCGGAGACATCAGACAAAGTGACAATGGACGATCGCAAGTTTCAAGACGTGGCACAAGTAATCGAACACTTTGAAATCTCAAAAGGAATCAAGATCGATGAGATTGATATTGGAAATCACCAAGGCAAAGCCCTGCGTGCCGAGCTGCTTGTATTGCTCAAGGATAAAGCGGGTCTTAAATACTCAGACATCGTTGCCTCTCCATTATACAGTTCGCTGAAATATTCTTCGCTGGGTAAATTGTATAGACGCGCTAAGGATGGTACTTATTAGCTCGGCGATTTACTAGCCAAAAATTGTCAAATTGTCAAGCACCGTCCCCTAGTGGCCGTAGCGCTGGTTGATGATCCGGATGAATTCCTCCCGCTGTTCCGGCGTCAACTCGTAGACTTCTTCATATTGGCCGCCCTGGTACTGCGGCGCTCCATCCTGGGCGGTTATCTGCGGTTTGGGTCTTACAAAAAGGAAGTAGCCGATACCGAAGGCCGCGACCGCCGAAGCGACCAGCGGCAGCACGATGCGGAAGGAGAATCGCTTCTCGAACTTCTCATGGGTGATTTTTTCATGGACCGAGAAGACGAATTCCTCCCAGTATGTTTCCTGAAACTTGCAGGTACATGTGTCAGTCTTGCCCGGGGTGCAAAGCTGAAGGCACTCATCAAGAAACTGGTACTCGGCGCGGCAAGCCGGACAATCGCGCAGGTGCTCGAGCACCGCGTCGCGATCTTCCGGCGAAAGTTCGTCAGAGAGCATGTAGATTATATTGTCCTGTACATCCAAACACTTCATATTTTTGCCTTCATATAGTTCCTCAGGTTTTTGACCGCAAGGTGATGATTGACCTTGATCGTGCTGACCGGCTTCTTCAGTATCTCGCTCACGTCCTGGTATGACATATCCTCGAGCGTCCGCAAGGTGAACACAGCCCGCTGCACGGTTGGCAATTTCCCGACCGCAGCATAGATCATCTCTTTCAGCTTCTTGCTCCGGTAGCGTTCGACCGGGTCATCTTTGCCGCTGCTCACCATCTCCTCGTATATCTCCTCGGTCGGCCGCTGCTTCTTCAAGTAGTTCAGGCAGTTGTTGACCGCGATCCGGTACAACCAGGTTGAGAATTGCGACCGCCCGTGGAATTTCTTAATCTTGCGGTACGCCTTGATGAACGTTTCCTGTGCCATATCCCGGGCATCATCGTAATTGCGCAGGATCTTATAGCAGAGATCATGGATCTTCATGCTATGCCGGCGCACGAGCTCGTCAAACGGCTCAGGCTCGCCGGCCTTGACCAGTTGCACAAGCTCAGCGTCACTCAGCTGCCGATATTTAGACAGCTTTTCGGCAAAGGGGTTTACCCTGCCGGGGCTTTCTGCACCACGGGCCGGCTGGACCTTTTTTGTCCGCGTTCTCCGCGCTTTAGCTCTTGCCATGGACCGAGCGCTTGAGTTGCGCGAATTCTTTCCTGAGGAGCCGCATCAAATCATTGCGAACCGCGGCGACTGAACTGTCTTCTCTTTCCGCGATTCGTTTCAGGTCGCGGTATTCCAGAGAAAATCTATTTTTGCCATCGTGCTCGATTATTTTCACGCGAACCTTGCCGTAGGGCGAATCCATCCTGATGAACCGGCGGTCGAACTTGATGCGTTGCGTGCGGCCCACGCGGAAACCGATCGATGTCGTGTGGCTGAAGAGCACTTCGATCATGCGATCGAGGTTCTCCTGGCAGAGGACGGTCAGGAGGATACCCGGCCTCGACCGTTTCATGATCGTCGGCGTGAGGAAGACGTCGAGCGCTCCGGCTTCGTAGAGTTTCTCGAACACCATTTCGTAGTCCTGCGGGTTCATGTCATCGATGTTGGTCTCGATGACCGTGCATTCATCCGTAGTATCTTTGCGTATCTTGCCGAGAAAGACGCGTAGCAGGTTGGGGTGCTCTTTGAGATCGTTCGAGCCGGCGCCCAGACCCACGCGTTCGATCTTCGAGATCAGGAGTTCGTCGCAGGGTGTGGCAATGGTGCTCAGTATTGCGGCGCCGGTCGGCGTCGTGAGTTCGGCCGGAACCGGTAGGAAGTGAACCGGGAATTTCTTGAGCAGTTCGGCCGTCGCGAAGTTGAACGCGGGCATCCGGCCTTCGACCGTGCTAATGAACCCGGAGCCTGCTTTTGCCGGCCGCGAGAATATCCGATCCACCTTCAGGTATTCGATCGCGGCCAGTACGCCGGTAATATCGAGCAGAGTGTCGGCGTCGGCCAGTTCATGGAGATGCAGATGCTGCAGGTGGTGCACTTTCTTCTCGGCGGCGAAGATCCGTCCGATGATTTCGATCGCCCGGTCTTTGACCTTTGCCGGCAGTCTGCTTTTCTTGATGAGCGGCATGAATTGTTTCTCGCTGATATGTTTCTTGATGGTGAAGCTGACCATGCGCGCGCTCACGCCGCAACGGTTGACGCGGCCGACCTTCAATGCCGAGCCGGGTACGAAACTGAGGACTTCTTTCAGATATTGCGGGCTGACGCCCAGATCGATCAGGGCGGCGAGCAGCATGTCGCCGCTCACCCCGCCGATCGGATCGAAGAGGAGTACTTTCATAACCGGTTGATCGTCGAGGCGATGTAGCCGGCGCCAAACCCGTTATCAATATTCACGACTGCGATGCCGGGTGAACACGAATTGAGCATGGTCAGAAGGGGGGTAATGCCCTGCAGGTTCAAGCCGTATCCGACACTTGTCGGCACGGCGATGACCGGTTTTGCGAACAGCCCGGATACGACCGACGGCAGAACGCCGTCCATGCCGGCGACGACAACGAGCACGCGCGCTTTCTCGATCTCGACGCGAAATGCCAGCAGGCGGTGGACGCCGGCGACACCGACGTCGTAGATCCGCTGGACCCGGCTGCCCATTATTTCGGCCGTGACCGCCGCTTCCTCGGCGACCGGGATATCTGCGGTGCCCGCGGTCAGGACCGATACCAGCCCCTGCTGCTTCAAGACCTTGCCCATGTGAAAGATCCTTGCATCCGCGTGGTACGTTCCCCTGCCGAATTTCCTCTTCAATGCCCGGCCAATCTGCGGGCTGACCCTGGTCAACAGGACGACCTCGTTCGCCCGGCGTATCTTACCGGCGATCGCGATGATCTGCTCTTGTGTTTTTCCCTGGCAGAAAACGACCTCGGGAAACCCTTTTCTCTTTGCCCGGTGCAGATCGACCTTGGCATAGCCCATGTCGGCAAAAGGATCGATATAGACCCTATCCCTTTTCATAAGGACTCTATTTCAGCATGCCCCATGGAGAATCCGAAATTCGAAGCACGGAATCCGAAATTCCCCTTCTGTGTTTTCAGTGCATTCTTGTTCAGTGCCTTCAGTGTCTTCTCCCTACAGTATTCTCAGTGCACATACTGTTCAGTGTATTCAGTGTTTGCATTATTCAGTGTCTTCAGTGTTCAGAATACTTCAGCGGAAAAACGATAGATCTCGATGTCTTTTGCTCTCAGGGAGTCGGTCGGCAGCCCTGCCTTGTAACAGGTATGGGCGAGGAATTCATCGACGTTCCAGTCTTCTTCAACCGCGACCTGGGGCAACAGCAGGCCACTGAACATGCCTTTGCGGATATATAGACCGTCGCGGCCAACGACGATCTCGTTCTTACTCTTCACCCGCTGCATCGGCGTGAGTACCGAGATCTCGATCTCCAATTCCTTCAGTTCGCTCGACGTCACCGGCGGGAACCTTGGATCTTCGAGCGCCGCCGCGTGCGCCATTTGCTGGCAGGACAGGAAAAGCGGCTGGTCGCCGATGATCCGCCCGATACAGCCGCGCAGATCACCATGCTTCCTGATCGTGACGAATATGCCGTACGGTTCTTTGAGTTTCCCGGTGATGTTTTCGGGCGACGAAGGTTTCTTGCCGCGCACCGCGCTTTCGATCGAAGCCCACGCGATCTCTTTCAGATGCTTCTTTTCGGCTTCGCTAAAACCGAGGTCGACGCCGACCTTAGTCCTCGGCGCGTCGTGAAATACAGCGGCCAGATAGCCAACGACCTGGGAATGATCGCCGGTGATGTCACCGCTCGTGGCATATCGGAGCGCAGTCGATCCTGTCGCGCCCAGTTCGCGGGCAACGAGCATTGCCGTGATCATCGGCCCGCCGCCGCACGCCTCGCAGCTATCATTATTGAGCCGGTTGAACAGCAATTCGGGATCGAATGCGGCAACAGCTTCAACTACCAGGTTGTCGAGAACCTCGGCTTGTTTCTGGGTATGGTAGTGGGACAGGTCAGAACTCGCTATGACCAGCACCTTCCTTCCTTTTGTTGCCTTGACGATGGCCTGGCTCAGCATCTGGCAGGTCGTGTAATCCTGGGAACCCATGATGATCTCGACCGCCTTGAATTTTGGAATCGCCACCTGGATGAACGGCATTTGAATTTCCACCGAGTGTTCGACCGCGTGCGCTCCGGCTTCATACTTGATCTCTTTGCTCGCGGCGATGAGTTTCTTCGCGAGCTCCGAATCATAGTCGATCCTGCCGAGCGGAGTCATGCGGCCGGCCAGCGTGTCGACCGAGGCGCCATGAAAGCCGTGGCGGTGGCTGGGGCCGATAACAATAACGTCATCGA
>JACUUY010000187.1 GCA_014859085.1 Caldifarciminota bacterium | reverse complement strand
TGCCCTACATTGCCACCGCACAATCTTGCCCTGCAAGCGCATACCGGAGTAGAGCCTTTCCCTCGCCAGTGCAACTCGGGACGTGACGCAGGCGCGTACACATGACCGTACTCGTGGACGAATACTGCCGTTACCAGGAGTAGAGCCTTTAGGCTCGTGACTGAGGATGGGCGTAAACGCCCTACTCCCGGTCTCTGGAGTAGCGCCTTCCAGGCTCGTGACTGAGGACGGGCGTGAACGCCCTACTCCAGCCCGGAGTAGAGCCTTTAGGCTCGTGACACAGGAGGCTCGTGAACGACAACTTCTCGACGCGGCCCGCCTCAGGCGGGCTACGCCGCCCTTGCTCGAAGAGTAATCCCTCCTATTGTTCGACTAAGTGCCGAAGGCACGCATGGAGAACCTACACATGCCCAATCGATCTATTTGAATTTGGAATTTTCAGCTTTTCTCCATAGAAAAGCTGGTTAGGCGGATGTGTCTGCAGTGCTGCGCCGAGCAAGCTCGGCTACTCCCCGGGCAACTGGAGTAGCGAAACTTGTTTCGCGCCAGGGCCTAGGCCAGCGCAGCGTGTCTGCAGCCCACCTGTGGCGGGCGTGTCAGCAGTCTGCCATCGGCAGACGTGGCTTCAGTCCGTCTGAGGCGGACGTGACTTCAGATTTTGTACGGTTGCGCTATGCCCCATGCTCCATGCGTTCTGCGTCACATTGCATCATGTATCGAGTATCTACTGATTTCGGCATTAATCAATTGTCAAATAATTGTAGTTGCCCACCTGCTCCTGAAGAGCATATCTCTTCGGAGATTCATTGGGCTATAAAATGCTTGATAAATCAAGCAACTACAATGGTTTGATATTCGTTTTTTTCTGAAAGGTAAACGTATTTTTGCCGAAATCAGTAGGATCAGAAGTAAATCAGGTATTTAAGTTTTATGGCCGCGATCCGCTCGGCCAGTTCCAGCCCGTTCCCGCTGTCCCGGCGCAGGTTATTGAACGCAACATAAATCCAGGATTTGGGCAGGAAGTTCCACGAAAAGAGAAAGCCGATCCGGTTCGAATAGATCTCGGCCGTGCTCAGCCGTCCCTCTTCGGTCGCGAAGACGAATTCGGAATACGTCGAAAGGCCCATTGTGGCCATGATCTGGTACTCGATGCGCGGCGTCCAGACCGGCGTGATCGCGTGCAGTTCGCCGTCCGGGTGCCATTCCATGATGAGCTCGCCGTATGTTATCAGCGATATCCTTGACACCGGGGAGAAACTCATCCAGTGCCACGTGGACAATTGATTCGCGATCCACACGTGATCATAGAGCCGGCTGCGGTAGTAGTTGTACCGGTATGAGTAGTTGCCGCCAAAATTCAGGTTCATGTGCGTGCGCGCGCTGGTCCAGAAACTTCCCTCAATGCCGCGGAAGACATAGTCTGTTTCGGCTTCGTGCATCGGCCCGGCCTGCGCGTAGAGGTAAAACCCCAACTGATTACGGAAACGCGGCTCGATGAACACGGTAGCCAATTTTGACCATTGCCCGCCCTCCGGATATTTGGTCAGGATAAACCCCGGCTCAAGATAGCACCGCAGAATGGGTCCGGTTTCCGGATACCAGGCCGGCCCGGCCGCAACATAGAGATTGGTCACGCCCTGCCACGGCACGTAGCCCATGTCGGTCACATCAAACGATTCATCGACCGAAATAAGACTGCCCACCGCGATGAAGTTGCTCGAGCGGTATATGCCGCCTGATGCTACGGCATAGCCGCGCTGGTCGTTCTTGTCGCTGACCGCCGACTGCAGGATGAACTGCGACGAGCCGGCGCGGTACGCGCCGTCGAGTCCCAATGCAAGATTATAATCATCCCGGTCCGTTCCGGTGCCGCTGAAGATCATGCCGATGTCCGAATTGTTGAGGATCGACCGGCTGATCCGGGCTACCCCGAAACCCCGGTTCGGGATGTTCAATGTGTCGCTCGTGATCGTGTCATTGATCTCGCCGGTGTAAGCGCCCAGCGCGCCTATATTCCAGTCACCGCCCTTGTTGATCATTTTGAACCCGCCAAGGACCGGTACGGCTCCAACCCAGGGCAGTGGCAGCGGTTCGCCCACCCTTCGGCTGTAAAAAATATCGAGCGAGTTGAAAAAATCGAGGCCGAGGTGGGACATTCTGAAGACGTCCAACCCTTCGACAAAGAACGGCCGCCGTTCCTCGAGGCGGACCGGATAGCGCGAGAGGTTGAACGAATAAGCGTCTGATTCGATCTGGGCAAAATCCGGGTTGACCGTTGTGTTCAGGGTCATTTGTGATGTCGGGTCCCACTTGAAATTGAAACTGGGGCTGGTTGTGTAGTCGGTCGAGTCGCCCCGGCGATCGTAGCGGAAAAAACCCTCGGGATAGAGTTCAACGTAGTATCCTTTGGTGCGGGGACGGATGTTTCTCAGGGTCCCGAACTTCGATACTTGCATCCCGTCCTTCTGGAGCACTTCGGTCCAGTGGCTGACCTCGTAATCCTTGATATGCCAGCGCCGGATTTGAAGACCCCACGTGTCCAGATCCTTGTCATACCGGATCGACTTGAAGGGGATCCTGACTTCGATGTCGTAGCGGTCTTCATACATCTTCGTGGCGAAGAACCAGACATAATCCCAGGACATGTCCTGGATCCTGCCGTCCTCGAGCAGCAGCCCGTCGTCATGGTGTCCGCTCAGGCAGATCGCGAACATGTACGCCATGGTCTTGCTGCCAAAGGTATCGAGGTACAGCCACACGTGGTCTTCAAACCCCTTGAACGATGCGACCGGTTTCCGGCCCGGCGTGTAGCATCGAAAGGCAACATAGAGGTTGTCGTCATCGGCGAGGAAGTACGCGACGGTCGGCTCGCACGCCGGCACGCCGTCCTTGGGTCGGTACTGCATGAAGTAGTGGGCCAGATCAGCCTGCCGCCACACGTCTTCAATGATGCCGTCGATCTGCGGCGCCACATCGGTGTACCGTAACTCGATCGACTTCTCTCCGGCCATGAACAGACACAGAACCAGCGCGAACATAAATCCTCCAATCCGACCTACAATTCAGGTGGCAATTATACAGCGTACATCACTGCTGTCAACCTA
>JACUUY010000186.1 GCA_014859085.1 Caldifarciminota bacterium | reverse complement strand
TCCTCAAAAACACCACATCACCTTGGGTTAGATTTTATTTTGATGAAAGACGGGCGATGCCCCCGTGTATGGTCGAGAAACATTGACAATGGGGATTTAGCAGCTATATTCTTAAAGCGGTATTATAAGGCAGGATATGATAGGCATTGCGCAGGTTTTATTATTCGTGATCGCAATGGGTGGGCGTCCGGAGAAACCCGGGGCGACGGCCCGGACGTGTATATTCGCCTATTTCAGCTACGACCAGGCCACCGTGGAATATATCGCGGAGCATTTTGAGCTGGTCGTGGCGCACGACAACAAGCGCAAATGGAATCCGGTATTTCGCGACCCAGGCAAGGTCAAATGGCGCCGAGCAAGACCGTTGCTACTGGTCTACAAGGATTGTCTGACGCTCATCGGGCCGGGTAATCCATGGGGCATGTCAGGGGATTCCACCGCGGGTGGTGGCGCATCGGTCGGCGGGTACTGGCACTTTGATTCGCTTTTCCGGGGTCTGGGTTATCGTGCCGACACGCAATTTCTCATGGCAAGTGATGGTTCCCGGTATAAAGATGGTGACCACCGGATTCAAGCTGGAAGCCCGGCTCAGTGGCCGTATCGGTGGGTCATGGATTTCGGCAAGGAATATTGGACGCGTTTCTACGCATGCAGCAGCAAGGTGCAGTGTTTGCGGAATTACGCGACCTCACGTTATGATGACACGTTTTTTGACGGTGTGTTCATCGACAACATCCTGCATTTCAACTGGCTATACGGTATCTACCCGCAGCGATACCGGGATCCCGATGATCCAGCCCGGGGCGACAGAGCCTTGCGCGATGCCGTCCACACCTTTCTGCGGAAGACCGTTTCCGAGTATCATAACCCATTGACGCCCGCCGGTAAAGGGCGCGCGATCATGGCGGTCGGTAATACGAACATGGCGTGGATGGTTGAGGGCCTGTGGGAGAAGTATCTCGATCTGCTCGATGGCGGGATGGAAGAAACGTACTTCGCCGATACAGCATTGGCGGTCCAGGAATGGGTCGATGTGATAGAGGAGATCGAATATTGTGAGGCAATGGGGAAGATCTGTCTTGTGCACAAAGCGCTTCAGAGCACGGCCGCCTCAGAGCGTTATCCGTTCAGCGTCACCTGGTTCGATACCGCGCAGATGATGTACGGGTTCACGAGTTACCTGATGGCCGCGGATTCAATGAGTTACTTCTCGTTCGGCGGTGATTATCAGCATATTTTCTGGGCCCCGGTGCTCGACATTGTTCTTGGTGCGCCCGCCGGCAACCGTGAATTGACAAGTGATAGTCTGTTCTTCAGATACTTTGAGGAAGGATTGGTGTACTGCAACCCCACGAGGACCAGCCGATTCATCACCGTCCCGGATGAGAAATACTACGTGATAAGTGCATCCGGTGATTCTGTGGCGCGCAATTCTCTGTTGCTGGCGCCTCATCACGGCGTGATATTCAAACGCCGAAAGTAGAATCCGGTCGCGCTACGTTGCACGAAGAACAGCGTCGTAGAGTTTTAGCATATTTTCGGAATATAGTCTTATAGAGTAATGCTGTTCAATATGGCGGCGCGCATTCTGTCCGAGTTCCAAGGCCAGTCGTCGATTCGATACAAGCCGCGCGATCGCTTCTGCCAGGCGCCCGGGCGATGAAGGGGGCACGAGGATGCCGTTAACGCCGTCCACGATAACTTCAGGAATGCCGCCGACGTTCGTGGCTACGACCGGCAGGCCGGACGCCATTGCCTCAAGCATAGACAGGGGCAAACCCTCCCACCGGGAAGGCAGGATGAATATTTTGCTTTGTGCGAGCAGTTCATTGACGTCGTCTCTTGCCCCGAGAAAATGGACTGTATCATCGATCTCCAGCCGGTGAACCTCGGCCTTCAGAAATGGAAGAAGGGGTCCTTGGCCGACAATTGCCGCACGCTTCACGAGCGCGTTTGGCTTCAATTCTGAGACGGCCCGGAGCAGGACATCAAGACCCTTAGCGGTCGTCAATCGACCAACAAAAATGATGTCGTACTTCCTCCCGATCCGCCGCTGTCGGCCCGGGATCGGGATGCCGTTACGGATCACCACCGTCTTACTGTGAAGTTGAGGTATCCATTGCAGCAATTCATGCCTGACGGTATCGCTGACACAAACGATCTTCTCGTACCTTGAATAGATCAGGCGGTCGAATATCCTGAACCAGGATCTCGTGCGTCTTCTATTGAAGACATTATGTTCGGTGAATATGAAGTGTATCTTCTTGTTCGCCAGGAGGGAAACGACGGCAATGAACAGACTTGCGGGGAAAAGATGGGCGTGAACAATGCGATATTTGCCTTTTCGAAATACCCGGCCGAGTTGAAAGGGAATGCGCATGTCGTACTTTCTATTGATGTTCAGGGAGATCAACGCACCGGCTCGGCCGGTCGGATCGGCGGGACGATCATGCCGGTATATCGTTACGACATCCACTGCGCAGTGGAGACGCCGCCGGCAATCTTCAACAAAGCGGCACAGCAGTTTTTCGGCGCCACCGATCGTGAGCGAATTTATGACATTGACCACATACGGGTTATGACCGGCCATCGGCCCATGCCTTTTTGTCCTTAGCGGCTTCGGCGAGTGATCTTGAGGTGTGATGTGATCGATCGTGAAAAGCGCGCCAAGTCGCCTGCGAGCTTTTCACGCAACGCACACCACTTTTTATACTCTTCCGGTTTCTGCGTCAGCTTTTCGAATGATTCAATGACAAAAGCTGCCAGAATGCTCAGCATGAGGCTCGCGAAGGCGGCGAATATCACTATCCGTGATCTTCTGGGGATGCTCTTTTTCTCTGGCGGCGAAGCTTCGTCCAGGAATTGGACCGTGGGTGTGTCCTTGAGTTCCATGATCTTCGCCTGTTCGTATTGCTGAGTGAGGAGTTCAAAGATTGCCTCCTGGACTTTCACGTCTCTGACCAGCCGCGCATATTCCAGTACCACTTCGGGCAATCCGGAAAAAGGTACTGAGAATCCGGCGCCAAATTCCCCGGGTTTATTCTTGTCGCCGAATTCGATCGCCCGGAGTTGCCTTTTCATTTCATTCAACTCCTGATCCATTTTGATGATGATCGGGCTATCCGCGC
>JACUUY010000185.1 GCA_014859085.1 Caldifarciminota bacterium | reverse complement strand
TCCACATCGAAATGGAATATCGTGTGCGTCGTCAAGGGGTTAGGCCGGTTGGACAATTCTGATATACCGCGCAATGGAGCAGGCTCAGACGCGGTTTCAGCAATGCCCACCAAATCGCTTTCATACCAGACCAGGTCATTCGCCGACCCGCCGGTCGCCAGAACATCAAGATCGCCGTCCTGATCGAGATCAACAACCCACAGCTTGAATGCGAGATCAAGGAAGTCATCTATGATATGTGGCACAAAAGTCCCACCACCAGTATTTTCATACCACAAAACCCTATCCAGGCTGAGGCTGGCGGCTACAATATCAGGTAGCGAATCGGCGTTTATGTCAGCCACAAAAACGGCCCGCGCGCCCGGCAAACTGGCAACCGTATTTCCGGCAAAACTCTGGAACCCATCATTCTCATACCACTTTACCAAACTAGCCTGGGATCCCGATGCTACGATATCATAATCACCATCGTTATCCATATCACCGACCGATATACAATTTGCCCCGTCGAAAGATGGATCAACGATGTGTATGGTGAAAGCCTGACTGCCGTCGTTCTCATACCAGCGGACCTGGTCACCAAATATGCCACACGCGACTACATCGAGGTCGCCATCCTGGTCGAGGTCAATCACATACAAACCCTGGGCGCCTTCCAAATAAGGATCTATAATATGCTCCTCGAAGTTCTGCGACCCGTCATTTTCAAACCACTTAACGAAATTTCCGCCCGAAGAGGCAGTCGCAACAACATTAAGATCGCCATCCTGGTCAAGATCGGCGACAAAAACATCCCACGCAGTCCCCAGGCCGCTGGCGATGGTGTCCGGCGTGAAATTCTGGCTGCCATCATTCTCATACCAGATAATCACACCAGCACCAGAGGCGGCGGCCACTATGTCAACGTCTCCATCCTGGTCAAGATCAACTCCGTAGCAGGAACGCGCCCCGGCCAGAGTGTTATCAACCACACGCATGGTGAAGTTCTGCGCACCGTCGTTCTCATACCAGGCGACTTCATTTGCGGTTGCACCAGTGGCAACCACGTCAATGTCCCCGTCACCATCCACATCTGCAGTCGCTACACCCGATGCCCAAGTGAGATTGCCGTCAATTATGTGCTTGGTGAACGACTGGCCACCGGCGGGCGCGGTCAGCAGCAATAGACCCAGTCCCAGGCCGAACAAGGAACCCGCTCCACTATTTGAACCTTTCATAGACAACCTCCTTTTCTGCTAACGTCATTCGCTGCAACACCTCATAGCATATATACACCCCACCTCCTTCGGCTGTTATCCTCGGTGGCAGTTTGCACCTGACTGCCGCCAATATTGGTCAGCGATAGAATATCAACGCTTTTTTTAATAATAAACGGAATTGTGTACAATTTAGCCCTTTTGGCCGGTGTGAAATCTTGATTTTCTCAGCGCTTTGCTGAAGGTATACATTTCTCTTGACAGAATTTGAGTTTTTGCTATAATGTTTCCGCTCATGTATGATACCGGGATACAATCAGATCAACTCCGTATACAGGTGGCAAAATACTATCTTGAAAATGGTTTGTCGCAAAGACAGACTGCCGGGAAATTCAATGTTCACTACAACAGTGTCTGCAAATGGGTTAAGATATATAAGGAAGAAGGTGAAGAGCGGCTCTTATCTACGTACAGAAGACCCTGGAGTCGGGCAAAACTTGATCTTGAAGAGAAGATTGCCATGATGAAGGAGCATGAGCCCGCTTTGACCGTACGCAAAGCTAGGGAATTTCTTGAGAAAGAAGGTATCAAGATTTCCCTGAAAGGGATCTGGGGGATCTGGAAGAGGTACGGCTATGCCGGATTCAATCAGAAGAACATGGCAAGTAATTTTACCGACTGTTCATGGACTAAGGAAGCAAAAGAAAAATATGGGCTAGCCAAGCAGTTGTTTGAACAAGGGGTTGTTGATAAATCAGCAGAGATATTGAATTCTATACCCGCGTTGCCGGAAAATGAACTCCTTCCTCAGATCCCTGGTTCACTCTTAAACATTAGAAGACGGGTCGAGCAAATGGGACTTGTATTTGGCAAAATACCTCTCAGTCCTTATCTCAGAGATATAAGGTCCTTGCATGAAGAATGTCACAACCTCAATCTACATTATTCAGCTTTGATCGTGGGGTTAGTCGAAGCCATGGCGCTGTCGTGGAGTAACGAGCCGTTTGCGATGTTACAGAAAACGGCGGAACTGAGAAATCTGCTCGAGAAACGCGGAGATCACTATTCTTATGCGCTTTCCACCCCCTTGCTTATGCTTCTGATCTTGGAGGGGATCGCATATGCGAAGCTCCTGAAGATAAGAGAGGCATCGAATGCCGCCAGGACCTGTCGCAAATTATTGAAAAGGCGTAAACATGTATCTCCTCTTTTCATGCGACATTTTGGACAATTATGTACCCAACTGGAGGATTTTCGACAAGCCGAGTACTGGTATTCAAAATCACTTGGTAAGCTGGAAGGGGAAGAAAAGAAGATGGCTCAATCGTTGCTTGCCGGTGTATTTGCAGCCACAGGCGAGTATGAAAAAGCACGACACATGCGAAAAGAGGAACAGTTGAATTTCTGGGGAAGTTTCGCCGTGATGCTGCGTTTTCAATCCATCTGGGCACTCATCAGAGGAAGTCCCCACAAAGCAATATCACTCGCCGTAGAAGCGCTTGCCTTGTTGGAGAAGGAAAAAGTAAGAGCAAGTATGTTTGGCTGTTGTCTTGCGATTGCGAGTGCATACGCCAGTCTGGGGGAAAATCTCAGGGCACAACGCACACTGAAGAAACTCCTTCCCTTCTTGATAAAGAACCGGCTTGACAACGTAAAGGCTATCACTGAAATTCTTATCTCTCGTACGCCGTGCGGCAGGCATTTCGCATCACCATACAAAAAATCTCTGCCCACCATTAAGCTGACGCTTCTGCTCAGCAAAAGGCAGTATGCAAAGGCCCTGAAATATGCCGAGAAAAAAGGCATCAAGGGTTGGCTTCACCGGTATATCTTCTTCTTTCCAGAGGCAATCACGCCGCTGCTTGAGAAAGGAACACCAACCGGCCTGCCGCGGGCCATGCTCAACCTGCCCGTATTCCGCAAGGAAATCCCGGTCTATTCGGTGAAATATC
>JACUUY010000038.1 GCA_014859085.1 Caldifarciminota bacterium | reverse complement strand
AGCACCTCACCATCACGGGCGCAGCTGCTGATAAACAAACGCTGGGCGGTGACCAGTGACATTTTGCCGGTAACGTCGCAGGCGCCATGACGGGAAAACTCGCGCCAGGCAGATTCGACCCGCTCGTTGGCGTCGTGGTCGAGCTTGCCGCGCGCGGTTTTGGACGACAAGGATCAGGGTGACTTTCTCGCGGTATTGGGGGTTATTGTCGAGGAAATAGTCGAACGCCTCGAGTCTCTCCGGTATGCCTTTCGTGTAATCGAGGCGGTCGATCGAGACGATGACTCTGCGCTCGCCGACGCGTTTTCTTATCTTCTGCACTTCTCTCTGCACGCTGTTCGTTTCGGCCGCACGGTGGAACTGATTGAAGTCGATGCCCATGGGGAAGGCATCGACCCTTATGATCCGGTTGTCGAAACTGACCTGGGTCATGTTGTGTTCATAGCCCAGCAGGCGCCTTACCGTCTGCAGGAAGTGGTGCGCGTAGTCATAAGTATGGAAGCCCAACAGGTCGGCGCCCAGCAGACCTTTCACGATCTCCTTCCGGCAGGGGAGGATACGGAAGACCTCGGACGATGGGAACGGGATGTGCAAGAAGAATCCTATGGTCGCATCAGGTAAGTGATTCCGTATGTATTGCGGCAGCAGCATCAGATGATAGTCGTGCACCCAGATGATATCGCCCGGTTGTGCTACCTGCAGGACTTCCTTGCAGAATATCTGGTTGACCTTCTTGTAGGTATCCCAGTTGTTTTTGTTGTATGTCGCGTACTGCATGAAATAGTGGAATAAAGGCCAGATCGTCCGATTGCTGAACCCGTGGTAGTATTGCTCGAGGTCATGCTGGTTAAGGAATATGGGCCGGCAATTACGGGATGCGAGCTCGTGAACGATACCCGCTCTCTCCTTCTTCACGCGCTCCGCGGCAATACCCGGCCAGCCGAGCCAGATATTCTGATATGACTTCGAAAGTGAATGCAGTCCTGTTGCCAGGCCGCCCGCGCTCGGGACGTACCTGATCTTCTCTTCCCGTTTTGCGACCGTGACCGGTAGTCTGTTTGATACTACAAGGAGTCTATTCATAGGATCCTTTGTTCTGTCCGAACCTGAATGATTATAGCGCGTGAGGACCGGTTGTCAATGAAAAGCCGGCGTCGCGAACCCGATCGTCACCATAGAACGAAATATGGCAAGAGCGACTGGCTATTGTGATGTGCGGCTGCTGGTTGCGATGATCTTGTCGATTATCTCATTGAATGCTCTGGCCGCGGCCGAATCCGGGCGGTTGGTAATAAAGGGTTTTCCCTCATCGGTCAGGCGTACGATCTGCGGGTCGATGGGTATCTTTCCCAAAAACGGCACGCCGAGTTCCTCGGCCATTGTCTTGCCCCCGCCGGTTTTGAACAGGTCGATCGTTCCTCCGCAATGCGGACATTCCAGCGCGCTCATGTTCTCGATGATCCCGTAGATCTGCAACTTGAGGACGCGCGCGAAATTCACGGCCTTGCGCGAGTCCATCAACGAAACTTCCTGAGGAGTCGTGACGATGACCGCACCCGTTGCCGGCATGAGCTGGGCGACCGACAACGGCTCATCACCCGTGCCCGGCGGCGAATCGACCACCAGCCAGTCAAGTTCGCCCCAGACGACATCGGCGAGAAATTGCTGGATCAATTTCATTTTCAGCGGCCCGCGCCAGATGACCGGGTTGTCACGTTCCTGCAGGAAAAAGGAAATTGAAACGACCGACAGGTTCTTCGTCAGTTTCACGGGGATGATCTTGTTCTCCTCGGCCGGCTCCAGTTGCCGGCTTTCGGCACCGAGCATCTTGGCGAGGTTCGGCCCGTGGATATCAACGTCGATGAGACCGACCCTTAGCTGCCTTTCACTCAGGGCCAGACCCAGGTTTGCAGTGACCGTGCTCTTGCCAACGCCGCCCTTGCCCGAGAAGACCAGTAGCCGGTTCTTTATCTTCTGCAGATTTTCAGCGATCCGTATTTCCTCTTCCACCTTCTTCCTTTCCAATTCGCGCTCCTTGTTTTTCCATCACTATGTTCATAGTCGACTATTTTTGGGTTTCCATGATCTTGTCGATGAATCCTTCTTCGGGCAGGGCGCCCTCGAAGTGGGTAGTCTCGTTGACCACTACCTTTGGCACGGCAAAGATGTTGTAGCGCTGGCCAAGCTGGGGAAACTCCTGCGCGTTGACGACGTCGGCTCTTATCAGGTCGCTCTGGAGGGCCAGCCGGTGTGCCATGCTCGCCGCGGACGCACAATAGGGGCAGGTGAGCGTGACAAAGACCTGGATGTGCACTGGTTTGGTCAATGTTCCTATTTTGTCCTTCGACCGGTCGGACAATCCCACGTCGGCGGTTGAGACGGTCTTGATCGCGCTGAGCAGAGTAGGGAATTCGTAGCCGGCCGGAAGCCCGTAGATCCTGATACCGGCGTCTTTGTCAGCCTGCACCACGGTTGCCGGTATCTTATCGATGTTGTATTCCTCGACTTTGCTCTTGTCCTTCATGAAATCGTACACCTCGATACTGATCTTGTCCGACAGCCCGGCCACTTCCTCCATCAAGAGGCGGTTATCCTTGCACGTTTCGCACTCGAGTCCGGGGAGCGCGATCAACGAGTCCTGGGTGAAAACAACGAGTTTCACCGGGTCTTTCAGCTCCTTGAACATTTCCCTTACTTGTTCCTTGATCTTCTCTTCAAGCATCGGCACATTGCCTCCTTGAATAGTCTATTTTCGATACATGTTCCGGTAGACGAAGTCGGTAACCGGGATCCGCTTCGGGCGTTCCTTTTCGGCCGCGATCTGCTTATCCGAGAGCACGGGGCTTATAGAATCCGCATGCTTGCCGACAATGACCAGCGTGATGACTTCCATGTCCTCGGGGATGCCGAGTATTTCTCTTGTCTTTTTCGGGCTGAAACCGGCGATCGGGTGCGCTACCAGGCCGAGTTCGGTCGCGCGCAGGATCATCGCGGCCGTGGCCATGCCGGTGTCGAACAGATAGTATCTGCGGTCCTTGATCAGGCAGTCGAGGTCGGGTTTGCTGAATACGGCAATGATGAGGGAGGCCGCGCGCGCCCATTCGTTGCCGGCAGACAGCGCCTCGTGCATCCGGGAAAGGATTTTATCATCGTCGACGAACACGTAGCGCCAGGGCTGGTTGTTGAAACAGGAACAGAAGAGCTGCGCGGATCCGGCCAGCTCGGCGATAATGTCTTCTGTTATCTCGACCGGCGCGAGCGATCTGTACGCTCGCCGCGTTTCGATTGCGTCCTTGACATCCATTCACTCACCCCAGATTATTCTGCCTTTGTTCGAGATGCTGTAGAACTGGTCTTCGAGTATGTTCTGGTGCTTTCTTTCTTCCTCGGCCAGGCCGGTGAAAATCACTTTGGACGGCGGGTCTTCGAACATGCGCGCGATATCGAGATACTTGGCCTGGGCTTTTTTCTCGGCTTCAATGCCGATCGTAAGCACCCTGGCTATTTCGTCCTTGTTGGGTTCGAATTCGCCTTCCACTTCCGCTTTGCTGGACATGTCCGGAGCGGCCGCCGCAGCGGCGATCTCCATACCTTTGCCGCGCGCCTCGATGATGTTGGGCAGCTGAGAAATATCATAGATCATGGAGAACGCTATCTTCTGGTTCGTGTCGATGATAATATTTGCCCGTTCGGAAAATCCATCTTTGTCCCTGAAAATGCCGTACTGCCGAGCCACTGCGCCGTGGGGCCAGAAATCGCAGAGGAGGGGTGTGTTCTGTATGGATAGTTCTCTTGCCCAGGCGCGCTTTGAGGGCACAGTGTCGACACTCACGCCGAAGGCGACCGTGTTCAGATCACTCAACTGCTGGAAGTTCGCTTCGATCGATTTCATCTGCTCGGCACATACCCTGGTCCAGGCAAGGGGATGAAACGAGAGGAGCACTTTCCTCCTCTCATGACCGGACAGCTTCACATCGTTCTTGTGATGGTCTTTGAGCGTAAAATCGGGCGCTGCAGATCCGGCTTTCAACATATATGACCTCCTTGGTTATCGATATCCATACGTCGGCAGCAGAGTTTTGTTCGCGCGCGAATTGCTGTGTACTCGGACTAAACCACTTCCAGTTCCTGTGAACCCATCCAGAGACCGTGGATATTGCAGTAGGAAAAGGCAAACAGGCTGCCGGGTTTATCGGTTTTGAAGGTCAGGGTGACTGCCGGATGGGTATAGACCGTGCTCGTGTTCGGACCCTCGGTCGAGGCGCCATGCGCGTGGAACTCGAACCGGCCCAAATGGCATGAGAATTTGCTGTCCTGCGCCTGGAAGAAGACGTCGATCCACGCGATATGATGTTCGGTCGTATTCGGATGTGCGATCTCCTTGCCAACGGCGACGTTGACCGTGATATTTTCTCCTTTCTTAGCCCTGGCCGGCGCCTCAATGACCGGTACATGCTTCTCTTTTTTCCAATCCGCGGACTGGAATATGTTGGACAATTCTTTCATGTTAATCTCCTTTTCTCCATATTCTATTCGGAATCGGCTATTTATCAACCTTCACTTTTTCATCAATATCATCGGCTCGTCGCAGCAGACCAGCTCGCCGCCGCCGGCTTCCTTGACTTCGACGACATTGCCGCAGATCTCACACCGGTAGACCTCGCCGATTTTCTGGACATTAGGCATTCTTCCTCCTATTCATTATCGACCAATAGATACTAAGGTGCGTTACGGATGAACATCTCAAAGCGTTCTTTCCGCGCCCTGCATACTGGACACTCTTCGGGCGGGCTGTTCCGGGCGCACAGGTAACCGCAAACGCGGCACCGCCAGATTGGGTAGGGAAGAGGCTGCGATTTCGTTTTCGTTGTTACGGCCGGTTCGACACGTGCTTGGACCGGTGGCCTGCGTTCGGGGATCTTGCTTACTTTCTTCCTCCCCTCGATGACGGATCTGGATACGTATAGACCGCAATAGCACGCATCGTATTCTACGACATCGGCATCGCGGTAGTCGCAAGGACATATTATGTCAAGGTCAATGGTCTTATCTCCGGAGGCAAGACGGCAGGGACACGACGAGTAGCCGTAGCGCTCTTCGTTCACCAGCAAACCCTCGATGAGTTCTTTCGTGAATTCTATATCCGGGTTGAGGTGGTACCCACCGGCCTCGGCCTCGGAATCCAACCTTTCATACTCGACATCGATTCTCTTTTGCTGCTTTCTCTCATTGGCCATTGTCTAACACCTCCCTTATTTTCTCGGGATCATACCCGACAATGCACTGGGAGTCATTAATGACCATCGTGGGATAAGAGCCGCTTTGATTCCATTGGAGCACCTTCTTGTTGATCTTGTCCCGGTCCTCAGGGTCCTGTAGGTCGACGTCAACATAATCATAATCGACACCGAGCTCATTGAGCAACCGCTTGGTCCTTCGGCACCAGACGCACGTGCTCAGAGCATACAGGATTACCGCGCCTCTTTTCCTGCCGGCCACGTGTTTGATCTCCATCTAACTATCCTTTGCCTCGTCCGCATATCTTTCCGGATCCTCATCGAACTTTTTCTTGCAGCCCGGAGCACAGAAATAGTATTTCTTCCCTATGTATATACTGCTGTATTGCGCGTTCTTCTCATCAACCTGCATCTTACAGATCGGGTCGATCGCCATTACTACCTCCTTTTCTTGAGCCGGTTACCCGGAACCGGCCCTGCCTTCCGACATGGTCTTTGCCCGCGGCGTGTATGCCTTCAGTTGCAGGGACAGCGTCACCACGGTCACGGAACTCATTGCCATGGCAAGAGCCGCAAGTTCGGGTCTGAACGCGATCCCGAACAAGGGGTATAGGAGCCCGGCGGCGACCGGTATGAGGGCAGTATTATACGCAAAAGCCCAGAACAGGTTCTGCTTGATCCGGGACATTACCTTTCTGCCTAACTCGATCGCGGCCGCGGCATCGAGTATATCTCCCTGCATCAGTACGATATCGCCGCTGTCGATCGCGATATCGGTACCCGTGCCGATGGCAATGCCAACGTCGGCCTGAGCAAGAGCGGGTGCGTCGTTGATGCCGTCGCCCACAAACGATACGACCGTGCCGTCCTTTTGTAGGCGCTCCACGCTCCTCGCTTTGTCCTGCGGCAACACGCCGGCCATTACGTGCTCGATGCCTATGTTCCCGGCAATTGCCTGCGCCGTGCGCGGGTTATCGCCGGTCACCATGATGGGCGCGATACCGAGTTTCTTAAGTTCCTTGACCGCCCTGTCGGCCCGGGGTTTTATCGTATCGGCAACGCCGATGATGCCGGTCAGGATCCCCTTCTCGGCAACGAGTACGACGCTCTTGCCTTCGCCCTCGAGCGTTGAGATCTGATGGGCGACGCCGGCCGGGATCGGAACCCCGTTCTCTTTGAGAAAACCAGGGCTGCCCGCATAAACCGCCGCGCCATTGATCGATCCTTTCACGCCCTTGCCTTCGACCGTGTCAAAATCCCTCACCTCCTGTAACTGCACGTTTTTCTCCTCGGCACGGCGCACCACGGCCTCGGCTACCGGATGCTGCGAGTTTTTCTCGACGCTCGCCGCGACGATGAGCACGTTCTGCTCGCTTGCATCAACGGACACAAGCAGGAGGTCGGTCACCTCGGGCTTGCCTTTGGTCAGCGTTCCGGTCTTATCGAGGAGCATCGTTGTGACTTTCTCGGTCAGTTCGAGTGCCTCGCCGTTCTTGATCAGGATGCCGAGTTCGGCACCCCGGCCAATACCGACCGTGACCGCAGTGGGCGTGGCCAGCCCAAGGGCACAGGGACACGCGATGACGAGCACTGAAATGAAGCGGGTCAATGAGAACAGCAATGTATTGCCGGCAATGAAATACCAGACGACAAAGGAGAGGGTGGCGACCGTGAGCACAGCGGGGATGAAATAGCTGACTACCCGGTCGGCAATGCGCTGGACCGGCGGTTTCGATCCCTGGGCGGTCTCGACCAGGCTTATTATCTGCGCGAGGACCGTGTCTTTGCCGATGCGCGTGGCTCTGATCCTGAGCACGCTGTTTTTGTTTATGGTGCCTCCGGCGACATTGCTGTTCGGCTTTTTCAGTACCGGCATCGGTTCGCCGGTGATCATCGATTCGTCGACGTAACTCATCCCCTGGACCACCGCACCGTCGACCGGTATTCTCTCGCCGGGCTTTACCACGACCGCGTCACCAATGCCGACTTCCTCTATGGGCATTGTCATTTCTCTGCCGTCGCGGATGACCGCCGCATTCTTTGGCTGGAGCCCGACGAGTTTTCTGATCGCATCCGAGGTTTTTGTCTTTGCCCTTGATTCGAGGTATCTGCCCAGCATGAGGAACGAAGCAAGCATGAGCGCGGTTTCGTAGAACAGAAAATCCCTGGTGAGCACTACTTCAAAAGTGCCGAGGATGCTCGATAAGTATGCCGTGCCGATTCCCATGGAATACATCACATCCATGTTGAGCGTCCGGTTCTTCAGAGCGCGGTAGGCGCCCTTGAAAATGGGGAGAGTGACATATACGAGCACCGGTGTTGATACGACGAACATGAAATACGCCATGGGGAAGGAAGGGTGGATGTGTATGTACATCAAAGCCATGAGCGGGATGCTGAAAGCAAACCCGAGGATGAAACGGTTGCGCTTTCCCCGCAGGTCCCGGGCGCGTGCCGCTTTCTCGGCCGCCGCGGTCTCTTCGCCCTCGAGCCCGAGGTACTGGTAGCCGGCCGCTTCGACCGCCTTTTTCACATCCGGTATGGTCACGGCGCGCGAATTGTAGGTTACGTATGCCTTCTCGGCGGCCAGGTTCACATGGACGTTCAGTACACCATCGGTGTTCTTGAGTGCGTTCTCGACGGTATTGACGCATGTCGCGCATGTCATGCCGCCGATCTTGATTACCGCGTTGTCGCTCAGCACGCGGTACCCGGCATCGGTTATCGCCTGCTGCAGTGCCGGGGGCGCAACTGTCCGGTCATCGTATTCGACCGCCACGGTCTCCGATGCCAGGTTGACCTGCGCGCTCTTTACGCCCTGGCGCTTCAGAAGGGCTTTCTCGATCGCCGCGGCGCAGCCGGCGCAGGTCATGCCCTCAACGGCCAGGTCAATCCGCTTGTTCATGTCTCCCCTCGATCATTCCTTGAGCATGATCACGCTGTCAACGAACAGTTCGTATTCTTCGTTTTCATTCATGTCGTGTACCAGGACTTTCTCCACGGTGTTGAGCCCCCTTATTTCCGCAAGTTCTGATTCGTAGAGTACCTTGATGCCCGATCTCGCGAGGTCTCCGGATAGCGCCGCCGTTTCGGGTTCCTTCTGGCGCGTGATAAGGATAACGCGCGGCGTGAACTTGGTCAAGCCGCGTGCGATCTCGAATGACCGGTCGCCATGCTCGACGACCATGACCCTCTTGTCCTTGAATAGTGAAAGATCGCTGACGTCCTGATGAATACCGCGGCCGATGAACTGCTCCAGTCCGCCGATCTCGTGTTCGACCGCTGCCGCCGTGGTCTGTCCGGCGGCGGGTTTCTGCTTGTCGCGGTATTTTTTGATCGCGTCTCTGAGGGCATCGGCGGCAAGGTTCGAGCAGTGCATCTTGATCGGCGGCAGGCCGTTCAACTCTTCAGCAACGTCCTGCCGGGTTATCTTGAGCGCTTCCTCGACGGTCTTGCCTTTCGCCAGTTCGGTGATCATACTTGCCGTGGCGATCGCCGACCCGCAGCCAAACGTCTTGAATTTGATGTCCGCAATCCGGTCGTCCCGCACCCGGACATAGAATTCCATCAGATCGCCGCACACCGGATTCCCTACCCGGCCGACGACGACGTCGTCGCCTTCAAGCGTTCCGACGTTGCGCGGCTTTCTGAAATGATCGAGAACTTTGTCACTGTACTGGGTTGATTTCATGTTGCTACTCCTTGTAGAGCGGTGACATCTGACGCAGGCGCTGCACCACAGCCGGCAGAACCTGCAGGATCGCATCGACGTCCCCGTCTTTATTGTACCGTCCGAAAGTCACCTCGAGCGAGCCGTGCGCTTCTTCATGGAGCAATCCCAAAGCGATCAGGGTATGCGACGGTTCGAGGGTCCTGGAACTGCATGCCGAGCCGGTGGAGACCGCAATGGACTGTTCCTTGAACGACAGGAGCAATGATTCGCCTTCGATCCCGTCGAACCTGAAATGCGCGTTGTTCGGTAACCTCATCACCGGATGGCCGTTCAGATAGCATCTCGGCACGGCCGTCAGTACCTCGCGGATCAAACGGTCGCGGTACTGCGTGAAACGGCGCACCTCATCCTCCATTTCCTGCTCTACGATCTCCACGGCCCGCTTCATGCCCGCGATCGCGGCGATATTCTCCGTGCCCGAGCGCAGGCCGCGTTCCTGTCCGCCGCCGATAATGATGGGATTGACGCGGATCGTGTCGGCAACATAGAGGACGCCGAGGCCTTTCGGGCCATACAGATCATTCGAGGACATTGACAGCATATCGATGTTCTCTTTCTTCACGTCGATCGGTAACAGCCCCTGGGCCGCGACCGCATCACTGTGGAACGCGATGTTCCTCTTGCGGCAGAATTGCCCGATCTCAGAGACCGGCTGGATCGTTCCTATTTCATTATTCGCATAGCCGATGGAAACCATTACTGTTCTCTCGTTGACGCGTTCCGCAAGTTTCTCGATCGACACGCGGCCATACTGGTCAACCGGGATCCTGGACACGGTAAAACCGTTTCTCTCGAGGTACTTCGCGATATTATGGATCGATATGTGTTCTATCTCGGAAATGACGATATGATTGCCTTTGTCTTTGTTACGCAGCGCGTAGCCGATCAATGCGTGATTGTTCGCTTCGGTTGCGCCGGAGGTAAATATGATCTCCTCCGGGTTGGCACCGATGAACCGCGCGATCGTCCGGCGTGATGCCTCGAGCACCTCGGTCGCCGAGTCGCCCTCCCGGTGCAGGGCAGAGGGGTTGCCGAAGTTCTCGCGAAAATACGGAAGCATTGCCTCTACCACGCGCGGGTCAACCGGCTTCGAGGATTGATAATCCAGGTATACGCTCATCTTGGGCCGATCCTCATTTCGTTTTCCTGATCAGAAAGCGCAGCCGGCCGTCTCTCTTCTCCAGCGCAATGATCTCGTGACCAGTCCGCCTGGCGAACCGCTTGATATCTTCTTCGGCCGCCGGGTCATCGGCCAGCACCTCGAGCACCTCGCCCACGGCTATCCCATCGACGGCAAGGCGCGTCTGCAGCAAGGGCTGCGGGCAGTACAGGCCGATGCAATCCAGGGTCTTTACCGGTTTGTCATGTTCTGCCATGTCTCACCTCCAAGCACGTTTTAGAAAAGCGGAGAGAAGCGCTGCTCTGCCCAGTAATCCTCCTTGAGCAGATCGAGCTGCCTTGTGATCGCCTCGAGATGGCTTTCCTCCCACTGCTGAAGCCTTCCGTACAATTCCTTGGCCGCCGGGTCAGTGCTCGTCTCTTTCATATTACGGTAGAAATCGATGGAGTTCGATTCGAGTAGGGCGCCGATGCTCAGGGCGGTCATCTCGAAGTGCTTTCCCTTGATGCGTTCCTTCATTTCTTTCGAGAATATGGGGCTGTCGCCTTCGAAAACGGGCGGTTCGCCGAGTTCCACCTTCTGCCAGCCATTGTTCTTCGCGAGCGCGACATATTCCTGCTGCAGGGTTTTGAAATGCTTGAGTTCATCATCCGCCAGCATCTGGAATGTCCTTTTGCCCTTGGTGTCGTCCGTGTTCTGCGCGGCAAGCCTGTAGAACTCGATACCGTTCAATTCGGTCTGAAGGGCTGTTTTCAGCCCCTCAAGCGCGGTTGATGGGTTCATAACTGCTCCTTTCTACTATCACTAATTTAGACAACTTAAGCCGGAAGGCATTTATTCCCAGTACGCGGCAGATCGGCTCTCTCAATGAAGACCATGCCGTTCCGATCCCTTCAGCATCGAGGTCACCTCACTGCAGCGCGCCAGTCCACGATGGATATACTCGTCTCAGTTTACTGAACATAGGGTGTTGTTGTTCCTAACGGTAACCGAGAATGAGAAGCCACAGATTCAGATAGATGCCGGCCGCTACGGATGTGATGAGTATCAGCGATGCGAATATCTCCTTGTTGAAGTCGTAGCGTTCGCTCAGCACGATGAGTGACAGCGCGACGGGCATTGCGTGCATGAGGACGATGATCGAGCGGTGCGGTTCGGCAAGTTGCAGCAGGTGTACGACGAGCATGGCAATGGCGGGGAGGAATATCACCTTGAGCGCGCTGAGACGCAGGGCATAATCGAGCCGTGTGTATTTTCGTCCGTAAAGGAATGCGCCGAGCAAGAAGATCGCCACGGTCGAGGTGGTACTGCCGAGCATGTGTATGGGTTTCTGAATGACATACGGTATTCTGATGCCTGAAAGTGCGACGATCAGGCCGAGCGCAATAAAGATTATGAGCGGGTTTCTGACGAGTTTCCTGATGACAATGAACAGCCCGCGCCAGAGCGGGGTTCGTTCCAGCCGGAAATATTCGAGCAGGGTGATCGAGATCGTGACGCTGGCGACCGCGATCGACGCGAGCGACAGGGAAGCGAGCCTCTCGGCTTCCGGGGTGGGGAAGGCGAACATCACGAACGGTATGCCGAAGAAGCCCCAGCTTCCGAATATCGTGCTGAGCGTCATCAGATACGCGGTGTTCCGGGATAGGGCAAAGATCCATGAGATCGCCATGTACAGGAAGAACACAACGAGTACGGGAATGATGCCGGCGGCCATGAAACGGAGCGTTTCATCATCGAACCGGGTTTCCGAGATGTTCGCCAGCAGCAAGGCAGGCAAAGCAAAATAGTAGACGTACGCGCTGAGCACCCGCGTATCGCCGTCTTTTAGAATGCCCAGCCGGCGCGAGCCGAATCCAATACCGGCGAGGAGTGCGATCGGTACAATCGTGCGCAGCGCGGTCGCGGCCATAGTTACCGGTTACCTCAGATCACCGGAAGTGCGCATGGGACGCTGACCGGGACGGTCAGTATTTGGCATCCATTTTGAATTCGGCGATGTCAAACCAGTAGCCCGAGTTAGTGAGGTGGTCGTGCTGTGCCTGCAGCAGATCGTAGTGCAGCCTTTCCTCGTCCGCGATCTTGGCGAAAATCTCTTTCGCTTTAGCGTCGCTGGTTTTCTGGGCCGCATTGCCGAAGAATTCTATCGCGTTCCTTTCCAGGTCCATGGCGATGCTGATCGCTTCGAGCTCGCTGGCGCGTCCTTCCTTGCCGGCGTTTGCCACTTTCCTTGCCAGGGCTTCGATCATCGGCGCTTTGCGGTCGGTCTTCAGTTCGCCGATCTGTTTCTTCCAATCCTCACCCACCATCTCGGTGAAGATATCGCTGAAGGTCTTCAGATGCTGGGCTTCGTCGCCGGCGAGTTTCATGAACATCTTCTTGCCTAACTCGTTATGTGTGGCATCGGCGATGGCCTCGAAGAAACTCTGGCCATTCAACTCCAACTTGATCGATTCCCTGATCACCTCGAGTATTTCACCGGTCAGTTCCGTCATATGTTACCCCCTTTGCTTTTTCGTGCGTTCAGCCCTGCAGGGGGAGGGACGCCCCTCCCACCCGCAAGACCATGTTACGGGATGATCGTTAGATCCCTTCCAGCCAACCCGTGAAGGTGTCGTGGTGTTCTTCTTCGTCGGCAAGTATCTTCTGGAATGTTCGCTTGGTCACGTCGTCGCCTTCTTTCTTCGCCATGGCAATGATCTCTTTGTACATCTTGATCGCGCCCTCTTCGTCTTTCTTGTCCTGTTCGATCATCTCTTTAAGATCCTTGCCGATGAATATCGGCTCGGGTTTGGTCGTCGGTGTCCCGCCCAGGTAGGCCAGGCGCTCGGCGATCTCCTCGGCATGCTTCATCTCGGTGATCGCTATGCTCTTCAGCTCGTCCTTGACCGCGAACGCCTTCACGCCCTTCCACATAACGTGCTGCCACATATACTGAACCGCGACCTGCAGCTCGCGGGCTATGGCCCTGTTCAACATTTCAAGCATCTGGTTTGACGCCATGTCTGCCTCCTGTTTTACTTCGTTTTCCTTACTTTCTTCATTGGTTTCTCACAGCACATGATCTCGCACGTGCCGGTGCAACCGCATTTCTTGTCTATGGTTACGACCAGACCGCAGACACCGCATTCATACTTGTCGCCTTTCTTGGTGCCTGTTTTCTTCTTCGCCTGGCTTGCCTTCATACCTACTCCTTTGCGACGCATGCCACTGATTGCTTACCTTGGCTGCATTGCGTCAATTTGACGAAATGCCTTCTTTCTTCTTCGATGATCTTATCGATCAGGCCGTGCTGATTCTTGGGAACGAGGTTCTTGACTTCCTGATAATACAGGATCGAATCGAGCTCCCGGTCGATCGCGAATTCGATGGCGGCGGCTGCATCATTTATTCCGGCTATCGCTTGTTCCATCCGCTGCGGTGTGAAAATAATGTTATCAGCGTAGGCGCGCAGGTAGGCGAAATACTCGCCCGGATAACTCTCGACCGGTTCGTAATCCTCGATCTTTGCAACCATTGCCTGGTAGATTTTCTTATGTTTCACCTCTTCATCGGCAAGGGTTGCAAACAGGGACTTGACCTCCGCATCATCGAGCCGTGTTGCCATCTCGCGGTAGAATTTCTCACCGCCTTCTTCGATCCTTATGGCGAACTGGAAAACCTCACTCGGTTCAAAAACGCTCATCACTTACCTCCTTCATATTGATGTATCCTGCGCTTTTTCAAACCTCTAAATTGTCAAAAGATACGGTTTCGTGAAGGTCCAGCAGACCGTACCTACTTGCTAATGTTCTCATTTGCCGCTTTGATCCCGATCTCGAATCCCCTTTGCATGGCCTCCATGTTGAGCGCTTCACTTCCCCTGGGCACTGCTTCCAGTACTGCCTTCTCAAGCGCTTCCCATGAAATTATCCTGGTCAGGCCGCACCACATGCCGAGCATCACGATATTGGCAATGACCGGTTTGCCCAGCTCCTTGGCGATCGCGTGCGCCGGCACTTCATGAAATCCGGTTTGAGGCCTGCTTGTTACCAGATCCCGGTCCAGTATTACTACGGTCTGCGGACCGATCTCATTCATCTGTTGTTGATAGGCCTGTTCCGAGAGGATGATAAAATAGTCGGGAACCGTCACATAGGGGTACGTGATCTGCTGGTCCGAAATCCTGACGTCGGATTTCGAAACGGTGCCGCGGACCTCGGGTCCGTAGGACTGGGTCTGGATCGCGAATTTCCTGTCTTTCTGGGTTGCGTGCTTGTCCTCGTACAGCACCGCGGCGTTGGCGAGAATGATCCCTGACAGCACGGCACCCTGTCCTCCAGACCCAGCGACCCTGATACTCACGATCACTGTAATACTCCCAGCGCTTTCATGTATGACTCACGGTTGCGCTCGACGAATTCACCGACCGTGATCTTACCCATCAGGTTAAGATCGAGGTGGTCTGCACTCAATTTGCTGGCTTTGCTTCTGGGTACTGCGCTGGCCTTGAGCCATTCAAACACCTGGCGCGCGCTGTTCATCTGGTTGTACCGGCCGAACTGGGCCGGGCACTGCGATGCGATCTCGACAAAGGAGAATCCATCCTTGAGCAGTGCTTTTTGCATCGCTTTTTTCATCTGCTTCACGTGGAATGTCGTCCAGCGCGCGACGTAGTTCGCGCCGGCTGCGACCGCGACTTCGGAAAGGTCGAATGGATATTCGCGGTTGCCGTACGGCGTCGTTGAACTGAAGAAATCGCGGGGCGTCGTCGTCGACGCCTGCCCGCCGGTCATGCCGTAGATGTAGTTGTTTATGCAGATTACGGTAAGCTCGACGTTGCGCCGGCACGCGTTGATGAAATGATTGCCGCCGATCGCACCCAGATCGCCGTCACCGGAGAAGACCACAACCTTGAGATCCGGATCGGCCACTTTGATGCCGCCGGCGAATGCGATCGGCCGGCCGTGCGTCGTGTGCAGCGAATCCGCCCGGATGTAGCCCGGGATCCGGCCCGAGCAGCCGATACCGGCAACGAAGACGGTCTTGTTCTGGTCGAGCCCGGATTCGACGAAGGCATGGAAAAAGGCATTCATGACCGTACCGATGCCGCAGCCTGGACAGAACATGTGGGGCCACCGGTCCTGCCGGTAGAAATCAAAGAAGTTCATGCCAGTTTCTCCAGAATTTCCTCGGGCGTGTGAACGTCACCGCCGAGCCGGGTCAGGAGTTCGATCTTTTCGCACGGTGATTTGCGTGCAATTCTCTCCACTTCCCAGTAGATCTGTCCCATGTTCATCTCGAGGACCAGTATCCGCCGCGCGTGCGCCGCGCACTCTCGCAATTGCTCCTCGGGAAAGGGCCAGAGCGTGATCGGACGGAAAAGACCGACGTCAGCACGCTCATTGACCACTTCGTAGACGGAATTGCTCGGCGAGCCGTAAGCCACGACCAGCGAATCGGCATGCGGGTTGATGACTTCGGCCCGGCAGATATCTTCGCGGTGCAGCCTTATCTTATTGACGAGCCTCGTGACCAGCGCTTCATGGACCTTGGCGTCGGTCGTCTTCGGGTATCCGGAGATGTCGTGAGTGAGACCGGTTATGTGGACCCTGTGTCCCTGCCCGAACTTGGGGAAGTTCGGCACCAGGTTTTCATCATAGGCAAAGGCATTGTAGCTTACTGGTTTGGTGTGGTACTTGCGGTCGACTATTTCGACTTTCTCTGGAATGACGAACGTGCCGCGCATGTGTCCGATGTCCGCGTCGGAAAGGACGATCGCCGGTACCCGGTACCGCTCTGACAGGTTGAAGGCGGTTATCGTCAGGTCGAACATTTCCTGCACGGAATTCGGCGCAAGGGCGATCACTTCATAGTCGCCGTGAGAACCCCATCTTGCCTGCATGACATCGCCCTGTGCGGCGCGCGTGGGCTGTCCGGTGGACGGCCCGCTCCTCTGCACATCGACGATCACGATCGGCGTCTCGGTCATGCAGGCATATCCAAGATTTTCCTGCATCAGCGAGAATCCCGGCCCGCTCGTCGCGGTCATTGCCTTGGTGCCGGTCCACGAGGCGCCGATGATCGCGGCGATCGCGGTTATCTCATCTTCCAGCTGCAGGAACACGCCGCCCGCCTGGCGCAGCCGCCTTGCCATGCGCTCGGCTATTTCCGTGGCTGGCGTTATCGGGTAGCCGGCAAAGAACTTGCAGCCGGCATGGATCGCACCCTCGACCGATGCTTCATCTCCCTGCATGAAGTATGTGCCTGGTTCGAGCTTACTCATTCTCCCATCCGATCGCCTGGTCCGGACATACATAGACGCACAGTTCGCATTTCTTTTTCTCGCCTGGTTCCCGCTTGGCGTCCATACATTCTTCCGCCCTTCTGATCACCGGGATGGTGTAACCGCGGCTCGATAGCGACTCACCTTCAACGTACACCTTGACCGGGCAGATCGCCACGCATATATTGCATCCCTTGCAGTATTTCTCGTCTATCTTCGTTCGCACACGCGTCATGTCGTCTCGATATCCTTGTGCTTGTCCATGATCGCATCGGCGAGCCCATCGAGCGCGTCGAAGTCATCTTTCTTCGGATGCCCCTTAATGATCACAGGGCTGATGATCTCGACCTTCAGGTTGCCGAGCAGGCTGCTCAGCTGCTCGAGCGTCTTGCCGCCCCAGCCGTAAGAGCCGATCACTGAAGCAAATCTCGTCTTTGGACGCAGTGCATTGGCGAGGTATGCGGCATATACTGCCGCCGGGTGGGGACCGGCCAGCACGGTCGGAGTTGCGATCACGATCGTTGCCGCATCGACGAGAGCGATTGCCAGCTCACCGATATCGGTCTTCGTAAGATTGAAGGGTTTGACCGTAATGTTCCTTTGGATCAGCCCCTCGACGAAATGGGCTACATTTTCTCGGTACTGCCGTGCATCGAGACATAGGGCAATACCACCTCGTTCTTCACGCGGTCCGATGTCCAGTCACGGTATGCGCCGGTTATGAATCCGGGGTCGTTGTGCAGCGGGCCATGGCTCGGCGCGATGATCTCGATCGGATATGCCTGCAGTTTTTGCAGGTGCTTCTGGATCATCTGCCGGAAGGGCATCATTATCTCGGCGTAGTAGCGCTTGGCCGACTCGTACACCCTCGCCTGGTCGATCGCGAACAGGTCGCTCGTGGCGAGATGAGCCCCGAACAGGTCGCAGGGAAACAGTATTTTGTCCTCGCGCAGGTAGGTGAGCATCGTCTCGGGCCAGTGCACCCACGGAGCGATGATGAACTCGAGCGTCCGGCCGCCGAGCGACACCGTGTCATGGTCATTGACCACGGTGAATCTTTCGTCGGGGATGAGGAGGAGATCGATCAGCATCGCCTTGCATTTCTGATTCGTGACCACCATTGCACCGGGGAATAGGTCGAGGATTACCGGTATGCTGCCTGAATGGTCCTGCTCGGCATGATTGGCGATGACATAGTCGATGCGCTCAATGCCCAGTTCCCTGAGATTCTCGATCAGCACGTCCCGCTTCTCCGGGTCCGCGGTGTCGATGAGCGCAGTCTTCTCGCTGCCTTTGATCAGGTAAGCATTGTAGGTCGTGCCGTCGGGCAGGGGGATCAGCTCGTCGAACAGCCGCCGGTCCCAGTGATTCGCGCCGACGTAATAAATTCCTTCCCTTATCTTGCGTGCCGCCATCATTCGACCTTTTCGAATTGGTCTTTGCCTACGCCGCAGACCGGACACACCCAGTCGTTCGGGATCTGCTCGAATGGAGTCCCTGGCTTTATGCCTGAATCCGGATCGCCCTTTCCAGGGTCGTATATGTAGCCGCATACAGTGCACTTATATTTCTGCATACTGACTGCCTCCTTTTTCTGCTTCTTGCCTGGCGGGTCAACGCAAGATCAAAAAACCTGTTCGACCGCTTTGACCTGCGGGATCTTATCCTTCAACGTTTTTTCGATCGCCATTTTCAGGGTCAGCGTGCTCATCGGGCAAGTTCCGCATGCACCGGTCAACCTGACCTTCACCACGCCGTCTTCGGTAACATCGACCAGTTCCACATTGCCACCGTCCGCCTGCAAACTGGGACGGATATCGCCCAGCACTTTCTCGACGTGTTCTTTCATGTTATTCTCTCCTTTAGGTTTGGACATAGCCAGACCGCTATTGGTTATGTTCCTTGTTCATGCAATCTCTGCATACTCCTTTAAAATAACCGTGAACCTCATCCACTCTGTAGCCGTTTATACTCTTTCTCTCTGCATTAGGGCATTGTATCTCAATGTCGATGATCCTCCCGCAGTGCTTACACAGGAGGTGATGGTGGGAGACGGTCGTGTACTCATATCGGACCTCGGTACCGGTGATCGTGAGTGCCGTGACCAGGCCGGCGTCAACAAAGGAGTTGAGTGTGTTATAAACGGTAGTGAGAGAGAGCATCGGGGTTTTCTTCCGCATTGCGCCGTGTATTTGCTCGGCCGTCAGGTGCTTCTTCATGTTCCGCGCCAGGTGATCGAGTATTATGATCCGCTGGGCAGTGGGTTTCAACCCCCTTGATGCGATAACTTCCTTCAGCCCGCTGTTGTTTGTAATCATTCCAAACATGCAACTATTATAACGAACTGCCAGCAAAAGTCAATAGCGGCATGCACAGCGCATAGAGCATGGAGCATAGCGCATGGCGCATAGAGGATAGCGCATGGAGCATAGCGTATTGGGCGACAGGAGCAGGGGGGCACGGGTGCCGAGGAGCATACTGCGAAGGTGAGCAGCTCCGAATAGCGCATGGCGTCTACGCACGAGTACGAAACACGAATAACGAATACGAATGCCTTTGTTTGCATAGCGCAGAGGGCATAGCGCATAGCGCCGCAACGGGAAGATGAGAAGTTCAGAAAGTAAGACGGACGGGCGTAAACGCCCTACTCCAGTCCCGGGAGTAGCCGAGCTTGCTCGGCG
>JACUUY010000184.1 GCA_014859085.1 Caldifarciminota bacterium | reverse complement strand
GTAATCTATTTTTTCTTCACCCTTGATCCGCCTGATGAATCTTTCCTTCATTCCGCCCTGAGCCTGGCCGGGTCGGATAATGGCTATCGCGTTGGCGATATCCATCGTTGTTCGGGGTTTTATGCGTTTCAACATGTACCTGACCATCGGGCTTTCGATCTGAAAACAACCCATGGTCTCGGCCCGGCCGATAAAATCATACACTGCAGGATCGTCGAAGCAAACCCTGTCCCTTGACAGGTACAACTCGGGAAACCCCCTCACGCCGAGGATGTCGATCTTGACCAGCCCGATCATCTCCACGCCGTCCTTGTCCAGGTGGGTGATCTGACCGGCCGGGCTGGGATGGAGCGGCACGTAGTCGCATATTTTCCCCGGCGTTATGACGATGCCGCTCGGGTGGCATGAAAAATAGTGGGGGTAACCGATGATCCGCGCGCTGAGGTCGTGTATCTTCCGGATGATATCTTCTTCGAGATGGTTTGTGATGGTCTTCAATTCGCGCGGCGTGATGCCGCAGGCGCGGGCGGTTTCGCGGAAACTCGCCCGGCGCTTGAACCGGTCGATCACGGAGATATGCGCAACGTGGTCGCTGCCGAATTCCTGGTATATCTCGCTGATCAACCGGCCGCGCTCGCTGAACTCGACATCGACGTCGATATCGGGCGGCTCGGTGCGCTGGGGGTTGAGGAACCTCTCGAACGGCAGGTTGTGCTTCATCGGGTCTATTACCGAAAGCCCCAGTTTATAAAGAATGAAGGACGAGGCCGCCGACCCGCGCACGTTCATGCCGATGCCCTTCTGGAGGGCGAACTCCTTCAGATGATAGACCAGCGAGAAGTGGGGCGCAAAACCGGTGTTCGTGATTATCCCGTACTCGTGGTCGAGGCGCTTCTTTTCTCCGGTGGTCAGGGTTCCGATCCTTTGCTCGATTACGCCGCGCAGGTCCCGGGTGGATGAGGGAAATACCCATCCCTTGCTCTCGGGTATGTAATCACACATTTCGGAGAGACGGATATTGTTGTGGACCGCGGCCGGGTATTCGGCAAATACCCGGTTGAATCTTTCGTTGCTCAATAAGTAGTTCGGCAGGATCGAGTTGTTCTCATAGAAATTGCCTTTTATGGCACACATCAAGCGATACAGGTCCTTCTCTTTCTTGGTGACGTAGAAGATCTCGTTCGCCGCAACGGCCGGGAACGCGGCGTCGATGACCGCGCGACCCGGGAGGAGCAGGTAATATTTGAGCGGGAACGACGAACCCAATTCTCTCAGCAGGATCAGGGAATTCGTGAGCAGAATGAGCCCCGCGGCGTGTTTTTGTATACATTCAATGTTGATCCGGTCGAACGACATTTCGGTGACTATTTTACAGAGATTGCCATACCCCGTTTCATTCTGTATTAGCAGATACGACTTGCCGCTCTTTTCTTTGGGCAGCGGGATCTGCGCGCCGATAATGGGTTTTACGGCGTACTCTTGCGCGTGTCTTATGAAATCGTGCAGGCCGAAAAATGTTGTGTCGACCAGCCCGCAACTCTTCAGGTTGTTCTCACGCAGGTGTTCGAAGAGCGTTTTGAGATCCGAACCGCCGGTCCCATAGTTACTGTGATAGAGAAGGGGTGTGTAGGGTGTAGCCATCGTTGTTGTTCCCGAAATGTTTTTTCAGAACTGTGGTATTGGCGGCAAAAAGAGAATTGAATCCGAATTTACCCCGTACCCGGTCCAGCGCGCCGTTCAATCGATTGAGCCGTTCCTCCCGCAGCATGAACATTGATGACCGCAGGCCGTCGTATTCAAATCCGGACAGGGCGACACCGATCAGCCTTATCCGCTTCTTTTCCTTCAGGGTTTCCGCCAGGATCCTTGCGCCGGTTTCGAACATTACCTGCTGGGCATTGCCGGCGGGCATCGTGCTCCTTCTCGATACCGTTTTGAAATCGGAGAATCTCGTTTTCACGGTCAGCGTTTTGGCGAGCCGTCTTTTTTTGCGCAGTGTGCTGCACGCGCGTTCGGTCAGATAATATAACAGCGCATAGATAAGATCCTGGTTCATGGTGTCTTCGTCCAGTGTTGTTTCGCGGCTGATCGATTTCATGGTATCGGTGCATTTGTAGTCACCGCCCTGGATGAAGAATTTCAGTATTTTGTAATAACTGCCCAGCGCGGTCTCCAGTATCCAGTCCGGGGTTCTGATCAGCTCCTCTACGGTGTTGATGTTCAGGTTCTTCAGGATGCCGGCGTTTTTCGGCCCGATGCCGGGCAGGACATTGACGCCGAGGGGTGCGAGAAAAGCCATTTCATCTTTTTTCGGGACCGCCAGCGTGCCGCCGGGTTTTGCCTGTTCACAGGCGACCTTTGAGAATACCCTGGTCCGCGCAATGCCGATGGAGGACGGTATATTCAGGATCTTTTTTATATCGCTCTTCATTTTACCGGCGATCTCGAGCGGCGGGCCGAACAGGCGCTGGGTTCCGGCGACATTTATATACGCCTCATCTATCGAGACCATATCGACATTTGGAGAATAGGTGCAGATGATCTCGTGAAAACGACTCGAATACAGCCGGTAGTTCTGGAAATTTCCCCTTAGGAATATTGCCCGGGGGCAGAGCCGGTAAGCAAGGGATGTGGGCATGCCCGAGTGGACGCCGAATTTTCTCGCTTCATACGATGCCGAAGCGACCACACCCCTTTCCTGGGGCAGACCGCCGACGATCACCGGCTTGCCGGCCAGCGACGGATCGAGCGCCTGCTCGACCGAAACAAAAAAGGCGTCTAAGTCAATGCAGAGATACATATCTTTTCCTTATATTCAAATCCGAAATACACATTTTGAACACCGTAGTAATAACGAGAGGCAGATTGTCCCGTTCCGAAGTATTCGGAACGAGGATCCTCGTGTCTGCGATTGCAGAAACGGGATTTCGTCGCTTCGCTCCTCGCAATGACATTTTTTTTTGTCATCGCGAGGCTCGTGTAAACGAGCCGTGGCGATCTGAGATCGGTCATACGTTCCGCATAACGGCGACGACCCGGCCGATTATTTCAAACGCTTCCCTGATGATCGGGTAGGCGTCGTTCTCCGGTTTGAGGACGCGTTCTTTGCCGATCTAGTTTGGATACCGCTCAGTTTGGTAAGCTGTTTGATATGGATGCTTAAATATAG
>JACUUY010000037.1 GCA_014859085.1 Caldifarciminota bacterium | reverse complement strand
CGTTTACGCCCGTCCTTCAATATCTAAATCCGAAATCCAAATGCTCGAAACAGGCCCCTGGGCGCGGAATACGTGCTTACCTTCTGAATTTCCTACCTTCTTACATTCTGCAGTATTCTTACCTTCTCACCTTCTGCTTGTGGCGCTATGCGCCATGCACTATGCGCCATGCACTGACGCATGTGGTTACAGCCCGCCTGAGGCGGACGTTTAGTACGGCTCCGCAGGAGCGTTTAGCTACAGTCCGCCTCAGGCCGACGTTCAGTACAGCGCGAAGCGCGTTTAGTCACAGCCGCAGCTGCGTTGAGGCAAGCTATTGACAGCTGAAAGGCGAAAAGTATAATACGTAAATGCGTAGCGCATCCGTAGCCGGTAAACTCACGAAACTTGCCATGCCGCTCTTCGCGAGCACGGATCCGAGGAGGATCTGCGCTGCCCTCGCCAAGAACATCTGCGTCCTGCTCAAAGCCCGTGCATCTCTCATCGTCCTGTGCAAGTGTGATAGCCGCGACAAGAGCTTCCAGCCCGTCCATACGTACAAATTGTCGCCGGAATATCAACGCCACATGAACAAGGATATTGCCGTTGCTCTGATGGCATGCGAGAAAAAAAGAATCACGGTGATCAAGGATATCAAGCAGCTCCACCAGCAGGCCGGTAGAAGCATCTTGCAGAAGATCCGGAAAGAGAGGATCGCGTCCCTGGTAGCAATACCAATGACCGATAATGGTAATACGATCGGATGCATTAACGTTTACTATGCCCGGCCGGTCAAGCGTTTCACCGCGAACGAAACGACCGATCTTTTTGTAAAACTCGGCGCATCAGCCATGCTCTGCGCCCGTGCTGCAAGAGCATTCGAGGAAGAAACGAGATACATCAAAGGAGTTGGAGACATCGGCAATTGCATTGCGTCATCTTCCGATATCGACGACGTGATAGGACAGGTCCTCAAGACGGCAGTGAATACGGTCGATGCCGATTCAGGAGGGCTGATCCTGACCGACGAACAGGGCAGGTCAGTAATCAGCGCGCACGAGTACTCGAAAGAATCCGGCAAAGCGCGCAGGTATGTGTCTGCGGCACGGCTCGACAAGGGTATTTCAGGCAAAGTTCTATACACCAAGAAACCCGTCGTCGTTACCGACCGGGGTATCCAGCCGGGCATCAGCCCGGCCGCGCTCAAGAAGCAACGCATCACCGTGGCCGGCATTCCGCTCATGGCACGCGGGAAGACGATCGGGCTGCTCTTCATAAACTATTCAGCACCGACCGATATCCCCGAGATCACGCTGGAGTATCTGTCAGCGATCGCACACCAGGCTGCGGTCGGGCTCGACAATCTGCTCCTGAGCAAGAAGGTCAAGCGTGAAGATATCGAAACAGCATTGCTGTACGATGTCAGCCAGCGTCTGATCTCGACGCTCGACTTTGATGATCTGCTCCGTAATATTCTGCAGCATCTCAAGGATACCTTCGGTTTTCTGAACGTGTCAGTTCTGCTGATCGACGAGGATACACAGGCGCTCTACACGCACTCGAGCATCGTCTACTCGGCCGATGACAGGGATCTTAGGTTGAGGATCGGAATAGACGGCATTACCGGGCACGTCGCCGAGACAAAGACGATGTACTACAGCCCGGACGTGAGCAGTGACCCTTACTACATCCCCGGTATCGCAAGCACGCGTAGTGAAGCTTGTTTCCCCCTGCTCATCGGCGAACGGCTGATCGGTACGCTCGACGTGGAGAGTTCGGAAGTCGATGGATTTTCCCAGGACGTGATCCGGCTCCTCTCGAGCCTCAGCGCTCAGATCGCCATTGCCATGGAGAACGCGCGGCTGTACGCGGAAACGAAGAAACTTTCCCTCACCGACCCGCTGACGTCTCTGTCGAACCGCCGCAGTTACGAGATGTTCGTCGATTCCGAGATAAGACGCGCCGAGCGCTATCGCCGCACTTTCGTCATCATGATGATAGACTTTGACAACTTCAAGAACTACAACGACAAGTACGGGCACACGGCCGGCGACATCGTGCTCCAGAAATTGAGCTCGTTAATGAAGGAGATGATACGGGATGTCGATTTCCTATGCCGCTACGGCGGCGACGAATTCGTCGTCATACTCCCGGAGACCGACGCCTCATTCGCCCTGGAGATCGCTGAGAGAATGCGCAAGAAGGTCGCAGCCCAGAAGATCCAGCCCAGGATAACGCTGAGCATCGGAATCGCGGCATTCCCGCACGATGCGCGGGACAAGTCGAAGTTGATCGACCTCGCGGATCAGGCCTGTTTCGAGGCAAAACAGCGCGGCGGAAACCGCGTCTTCTTCACATTCAAACCAAAGGAGAACACATGATCTTTGCATTAATTGCATTTTTCATCTCGTTCGAACATAGCACGAGTGTCAAGCAGGTTGACTTCAGCCGGAACCAGATCCAGCTGGAAACAGCTGATGGATACACCAAAGTGCGGATGGACGGTTGTGAGATCACCGGTATTGTCGGAGCACCTGAATTACCAATGAAGGCATTCACTGCCGCCCTGCCCCTTGGTGCAGAGGATATAAGGGTCGAAATCATTGGAACTGAAACAACAATCCTGGACGGAGAGTATTTTTTATCGTGCGCACAGCCACCAGTAGTATTATCGCAGAGTGAGATAACCAGGATCGTGCCACCGGATGAGGACATCTACACATCAAACCTGCCATATCCCGAGCGAATAATCGAAGTCCGCGGTATCGGAACATTCGATAATCACCAGATATGTGAACTGGTATTCCATCCGGTGCAGTATATGCCGGAAACAGGGAAACTCCTGCACCACGAAGCGATTCGGTTCCGCCTCACATACAAAGGCGGTAGTAGACTTCCCGCGCAAGGCAGCAACCTAAAGAAAATGGTCTTGAATCCCGAGGATCTGCTTGAAACGAGATCGCCTCGCACGCGTGACGATATCTCATATCTGATAATCAGCAATCCACCGGTTGACACGGTTTTCCAGAGGCTGGCTGACTGGAAAACGCAAAAGGGGATTCCGGCTCAGGTGCGGACCGTAAACTGGGTTCTCGCAAATTATGCGGGCGAAGATAACGCCGCGCGCATCAGGAATTACATTAAAACGCTGCCCGATTCGAATATTCAGTATGTACTCCTGGCCGGCGACACAGCTATAATCCCGTGCCGGTTCGCATATGCCATGACCTGCAGTGCTTTCATATGGAACCGCGAGGATTCTTTACCATGCGACCTATACTACGCAGATCTGCAGGGCGACTGGAATTTCGATGGCGACGGTCTGTATGGCGAGATCGAAGACAGCATCGATTTATATCCTGACTTGTACGTCGGAAGAGCCCCGATCAACTCAATAGTACAAGCACAGAACTTCGTCAGTAAGATACTCACTTATGAGAAAAATCCACCCCATGACTATCTTGATAACGCTCTGCTCCTCGCTGAGATTCTCTGGAATAATCCCTACACAGACCAGGGGATCCATAAAAACCGTATCGAAGAAGAGTCTTTCCCATCCAATCTTGAAGTGACCAAACTCTATGAGAGTCTCGGCAATGAAAACCGCACCGCCGTGATGAATGCGATCCGCAGTGGTCAAAATCTTATTAATCATGACGGGCACGGCAACACATCGCTCATGGGTGTAGGCGTCGGCTACCTGAATTTCTATGATCTGGACACGATCAGTAATGGCCAGAAATGTGGAATCATCTTTTCTCTCGGATGCTGGACCGCGGCGTTTGACTTCAACTGCATTGCCGAGGCCTGGATGAATAACACGAATGGCGGTGGTGTGGCGTTCGTGGGCAATTCAAGCTATGGATGGGGTTCACCCGGCAACCCGGGCTTCGGAATTTCGGATATTTTCGACAGTAGATTCTTCTACTCGCTACTCGTGGAGAATAACTATCGCATCGGCGAAGCCCTGGCTATGTGCAAAACGTATTTCATACCATATTCGCGCGAGAAAAACGTCTACCGCTGGCATCAGTACGAGCTGAATTTGCTGGGTGATCCGGAAATGGCGGTCTGGACCGCGCTACCCGAATCGATCATTGTCGCGGCGCCGCAATCCATCCCAACAGGTAGCAGCAGTATTCTCTTTGCAGTTCGCAACAAGAACAGCGGTGAGCCAATAAGTGGCGCGCTTGTTTGTCTGATGAAGGAAAACGAATCATATGCCGCAAGCTACACCGATGCGAGCGGTCAAGTATTTCTGGAGGCAAATCCCGTAACTACCGGCGATTTCCTGGTAACGGTCACGGCACACAACCATATTCCATTGGAAACCACGATACCGGTAGTCAGCGGACCCTATGTGAATTACCAGGGCTGGCTATTGAACGATTCACTGGGTAACGGCGATAGCATTGCCAATCCCAATGAGCCAATCCTTCTTTCTACAATGCTCAAGAACACAGGTAACGCAACAGCATATAACATAAACACGAAACTACGCTCCGAAGACCCTTATGTTACGATATTGGATAGCACCGAATATCTCAACACACTTACCCCGGGCGATTCGATATGCCTTGACAACGCGTTCAATATTCAGGTCGGTAGCACAACAAATGCTCACACATTGTGTTTCGAATTAGAGATAGCAGAAGCAAGTAGGACAGTCGCTTTCTATCCAGGCATAATGGTCGGCACGCCGTTGCTGAGCATAGCCGAGTTCACAATCGAAAATGCACCAACCATGCCCGCAGACACAGCGCTCCTTTATATCGATGTCGCCAATGCAGGTTATGGGTATGCCCACGCGACTCAGATACTGCTGTCATCGGCTGACCCGTATGTCGCAGTTATTACCGACAGCATATCATTTGGTGACATACCACCCGAGACAGTGCGAACTGCCGGTCCCTTCAATATCGCCGTGGCGCCGGGGTGTCCTCCGGGCCATCACCCGCAATTGTCATTCGTGATGTCTGCCGAATCGTACAGCTTCAGTGAGGAAGTGACCCTGTTAATTGGCGAGACCGGCTTTGCCGACAACATGGAAGCCGGTTACGGACTCTGGACAACAGGAGGTACGAACAATCTGTGGCATGTGTCAACACGTCGCGCCTTCTCGCCTACTCACTCCTGGTACTGCGGACAGGAAGCAAGCGGTCTCTATGTGAATAACATGAACTGCTACATCCAGACGATTCCTTTCATGGTTGATCATAATTCTAGTCTGCGTTTCATGCGTTGGTTCCAGGTACCAATCTATGGTTCAGACGGCATCTATGTCATCATCGTCCGCAATAGCGGTTCGGATACGTTAGATTTCATAGGAACCGGTGGTGCACTTGGTGGCGGCCGTGCTCTGCAAAGCGATTGGCTTGAGCAAACCTACTCTCTGGCGCAATACGCGGGCGGGGATACGATCCAAATCAGAATCGCCTTCATCAGTGACTACGACGGAGATGTGGCTGAAGGATTCTATATCGACGATATAAACATTGCCAATATCACGTGTGTCCAGGAGTATATCAGCGAAAGTATTCATCCACTGCACCTGGAGGTACAGCCGAATCCCTTCCGTCACGAAACGAGCATACGATTCATGATCCCGGATTCAGCGAGCACGATCAGAGAAGCCACCCTGCGAATATATGATGCGGCGGGCAGATTGGTCAGATCTTTCCCCATTCTTCCCTCTGAAGGAGGAAACCTGCCGTATCAGGGCAATGGATCATCTGACGCCTTGCGCTATACTTTTTCCTGGGATGGTTCTGACAATCAAGGGCGGAATGTTGCGCCGGGCATATACTTTGTAATGCTCTGCGCTGGTAATAATGACATTGGCACAAAAATCATACTAGTCCGCTGACCGGCCAAAACCAAGCTGGAAACAGGCTCAACCCCGGCAGCGCGCAAGGATAGCGACTATCCGGTCAACCTCTCCTTCCGTGTTGTAGAAATGGGGCGAAAAACGGATGTATTGATCGCGCAGCGAAACAACGATCCCTGATTCGCGCAGATGACGGTGCAAACCCTTCGCATCCTGGAGCGGACCGACCGTAACGATGCCTGAGCCAGGAGCGCGGTCAGACGTGAGGATCGGTAAGCCAAGTTTTTCGAAAGAGCGCCTCAGATGCCCACGCAAAGCCGTAATCCGCGCTTGCACATTATTCATGCCATATTCAAGTAAAATCTCAATATTTGCCGCAAACCCCCTGATTCCCATTATGTTTCGCGTGCCCATCTCGTATTTTCTCGCATCTGGATAGAGCCGCGGCCAATGGGTGAAATCCTCAAAACCCGGCCAGGGAGCACCGAGCCATCCCGAGTGCTGGGTGCGCAAAACCTCGAAATTCCTTTTGTGAATATAGAGAAAACCTGTGCCACTCGGGCCGAATAACCACTTGGCGCCGCCGCAGGCGACGAAATCCACCTTGACCCTGGATACGTCGAATTCCATGGCTCCTATGCCCTGAATACCATCGACCACAAGATAGATACGCTCACGCCGGGTAAAATCTGCGAGGCGTTCAAGATCGATCGTCTCACCGCTCAGGAACTGAACGTGATCGACGACCACGGCCTTGACCCGGCCGGTCATGTTGGCTTTGACCGCTTCAACCGGATCTTTTCCGATAAAGGAGACGAACCTCTTCTCGATATTGGGCAGGTTGTTATCCACGATATACCGTACCGCGGGAAAGACATCCTCCATTACGAGCACAACATCGTTTTCCACAAGCGGCAGATTGGACAGAGCGATGAATATACCCTGGGACGTGTTGTGCGTGAGCACGATCTCTTCCGGCTGCGCGTTTATTAACCGTGCCACGACCGAGCGCGCCTGAGCGACCAGGGAAAAATATTCGTCCGTGTCGTATTCCGCCCTTTTCGAATAGACCTCGATGCATTCCTCGATGGCGCGCCGGGCCGGCAGAGACATCGGCCCGGTGGCGGCATGATTGAAGTAAACACACTCCTGCGTGATCGGAAAGAGACGGCGCAGGCCTGCAAGATCGAACTCCGGGTCCTTCAGCTCACGGTCCATTGCGGGTCAGATCGTGTGGTACGCCACGCTGATCGTACCCCTCGGGATCTCGCTGAAGAAGGGCGAGAGTTCGGTATAACTCGAGCCGCCGCGGAACATGTCCCGCTGCCGGGCACAGGTCAGGTGTAATTTCCGGCGCGCGCGCGTAATGCCGACGTACAGGAGACGCCTCTCTTCTTCATATTGTCCGGGATCTTGCTGCGACTTGTAATGAGGTATAAGACCGTCTTCCAGCCCGGTAATGAATACGGCATCGAACTCCAGCCCCTTGGCATTATGCAGGGTCATCAGACTCACACGCTCGGCTCCTTCATTCAAATCATCGATGTCGCTGCGCAGACTGACCTGCTCAAGGTAATCATCGAGCTTTGCTTCGGGCTTCTCCCTTGAGTAATCCTTGAGTGAGATCAGGAGTTCCTCGACGTTCTTGCGCCGAGCATATTCCCGCTCGGTTTTGTCCTGGCTCAGACTCTCCAGGTAGCCGCTCTCCTTCACGACTTGCATGGCCAGTTCGTAGAGGTCAGACTGCTGCAAACGGTCAATGAACCGGTCCATCATGGATGTGAACTCCTTGATCTTCTGGCGCGTTCCCGGCGCGATCGTCTTGAGCCCGTCGATCTCATGCAGTACGTCATAGAGCACGATGCCGTGCTCCTGGCCGTAGCGCGCGATTTTATCCATCGTCTCCTGCCCGATCTTGCGTGAGGGTACGTTTATGATCCGCCTGAGGCTCACAGCGTCCTGTGGATTGTTGATCACCCGCAGATAGGCAAGCACGTTCTTGATCTCGGCACGCTCGTAGAAACGCAGCGAACCAATGACCTCGTACGGAATACGGTAAGTAATGAACAGCTCCTCAAATAAACGCGACTGGTAGTTGATCCGGTAGAATACGGCGATCTTGCCCAGACTCGTACCGTGCATGCTGCATTCCATTATCCTCCGCGCCACGTAAGCCGCCTCGGCATAGGCGTCATCTGCCTCAAAAAATTCGATCATCTCCCCGGCCTCGTTCTTGCACCATAGGGTCTTGGGCTTCCGGTTCATGTTGTTGCTGACCACGGCCGACGCGGCCTCGAGGATCATCTTTGTCGAACGGTAGTTCTGCTGCAATTTGATGACCGTCGTGTCCGGAAAATCCTTCTCGAAATCAAGGATATTCCGGATCTCGGCCCCGCGCCAGGAATATATCGATTGATCATCGTCGCCCACGACACACAGATTCTGGTGCTTCTCCGCAAGCAAACGCGTGAGCACGTACTGGGCCCGGTTCGTATCCTGGTACTCATCAACAAGGATGTACTTGAAGCGATTCTGATAGTAGTCGAGGATCTCCTGGTCCGTCTTGAACAACTCGACGGCCTTCATTATCAGATCATCGAAATCAAGCGCGTTGTATTCGGCGAGTTTCTTATTGTAGTGATCGTATACCCGCCTGATCAAGCCGTTCTCGAACGCCGCATTGAACTGGAGGTTCTCCTTGATGTTGTTGATCGCCGCGGCAAGGTACGCCGGCGCATATGCCTTCGGGTCTATATTCAGATCCGCCAGGCACTCCTTGAGCACACTGAGTTGATCGTATTCATCGTAGATAACGAAATTCTTCCGGATGCCGATCCTTTCGCCGCCGCCGCGCAGGATCCTGGCGCAGGTCGAGTGAAAAGTCCGGATCCAAACTTCATGGTCGCTGCCCAGCAGCGTGTGAATTCTCGACTGCATCTCGCCGGCGGCTTTGTTGGTAAAGGTTATCGCCAGAATGTTCCGGGGGTGCACGTTCTTGTTCTTGATAAGATAGGCGACACGGTACGTGATCACGCGGGTCTTGCCGCTTCCGGCGCCGGCAAGGATCAAGATCGGGCCGTTCGCTATTTTGACCGCCTTGCGTTGTTCGGGATTCAACTGCGACAGAAGTTCATCCATTCGCCCATTATAGTGGTAATCGCGACCAAGTCAAGGAAACCACTTGGAAGCGTAATCGTGATTCGTGTTTCGTGTTCGTGGAACGACAGGTTCCGGCATAGCCGCACGGGCACGGATCACGAATAACCAGTGATGCGTGGCGGTTTTGCGTATTGACTCAAGGTGCGCTACGGCTATAATCGCATGGAGGTACAATGCATAGAATGAGTGTTCTGATCCTGATGGCAATACCGCTGTTTTCTGCTGCCCAGGACGGAGTAACGCGCTTGCGGTGGGCAGGGCCGGCGGGCACCCACCCAGGCACTTATGAGGAATGGCTCGCCGGACATCCATTCACGGACACGGAATTCCATTACACGCTGGACAGAGTCGTTCATGGCGACGGCCGGACCGGCGCTGTCGCGATCCTGACCGAATATAATCTTGCGCCGTACCTGGCGAATGAAATAGAGGAACTGTCGGACAATCTGCAGGATGAGGGCTACACGGTCTATGTCTATCAAACGGCCGGCGGAACGCCGGAGGCGCTGCGGGAATTCCTCCAGGACCTGTATTATTCAGACAGCATTGAAGGTGCGCTCTTCGTCGGCAATCTGCCGGTTGCGTGGTTCGAGGTATATGATTTCGGCGGCGCGCTCGCCAATTTTCCGATCGACCTGTTCTATATGGATCTGGACGGAACCTGGCTCGATACGATAAACACGGGCAACGGAAAATACGACGGGCACACCGGTCCGATCAAACCCGAGATCTATATCGGCCGGCTCACCACGACCGGGATCGGCATCGACACGGTCCTATTGAAGAATTATTTTAGAAAGGACCGTGATTACCGTGACGGGTCCCTGAACCTTCCAAGGAGCGCTCTCGTGTTCGTAGACGACGACTGGATCCCCTGGGCATGGCAATGGGCGGCTGACGTTTCGCTGCTGTTCGCCGACACGACATTCTTCTGGCAACCGGAGACGACGCGGGCATCATTTTACCGGCAGCAGCTCGACACCGCACAAACCTGGATATCGGTCTTTGCCCATTCCTGGCCCGGTGGCCATCAATTCTCATTCAATAACGGAAACCAGTACGATTACTACCTATCGACCGAGTACACGAGTCAGAACCCGCCGGCCAGTTTCTATAATTTCTTCGCCTGTTCTTTCAGCCGCTATACTGACAATGGATATGGCGGCGGCCGCGCGATCTTCAATGAAAACTACGGACTCGGCGCGATCGGATCGACCAAGACCGGCAGCATGCTCGACTTCAACTATTTTTACGAGCCGCTCGGTCAGGGCAGGACACTTGGCCAGGCGTTCAAATACTGGTTTGACTGTATCTACGATTCGGTCGGCATGAACTTTGACCGTCTATGCTGGCACTACGGAATGACCCTGCTCGGTGACCCGTTTCTGAAACCGCTCGGCCACACGACACATATCAGTGAAAACGAGTACGAAACGAATGCGATCCACGGCATAGAGATCTCGGTGAACAACCCGGTGAGCGAACACGCCAGGCTCATCCTCAACCTCGACCGCGCGCAAGAGACGCGCATCGCGCTGTACGACTGCCTGGGCCGGCACGTCACCGAGTTATTCAGCGGAACGCTCGACCCCGGGAGCCATCCCCTGTCCTTTGACATGGTGAACACGCGGGGCATGCCATTACCGGCCGGGATATACATGTTGCGCGCAACGATCGCAGGTCATATTGCGATCAGGAAACTGGTTAAGGTTAACTAATAGAAAAGGGCAGCACTGCTGCCCTTTTTTCTATAACCTCTTGATCAGTTCAGTCTAACCACCTTCTGAAGTGAACTACCGGTCCCGTCGGTTATGAAGTAGACGCCCGGCGTGGCGAGATTGCCGCGCGCATCCCGGCCATCCCACACCACGACCGATCCTTGATCCTGGATACTGGATACTGGATATAAAGACGTAACGAAACGTCCGGTTGCATCATAGATATGGAGCGCTGTTTCGCGTATCGAGGATCCAGAATCGAGTATCGAGTATCTGATTTGTGTGGTGTTCGTGAAGGGATTCGGATAGACCGCGAATGAACCGGCCGGCGAAGAACCGTACCCGGCAATGCCGGTCACGGCGGTGGCGATGATGTTGTCGCACCTGGTCCCGCCGCCCATGATGCTGAAGAAGTATATACCGAAGAAACCCTTGGTGACTTGGTCGTCGATGAACGGGCAGTCCGGCAGCAGGACATCATCGTAGTAAGCCCAGATCGAGTCCGCGATCATCTCCAGCTTGAACTTGTGCCAGGAGGAAGATGCTGGCACGCCACCCGGGATCTCGGCTCCGGTCCACTCCCTGATGACCGTGGGTGTGGCCCCCGCGATATGACGCAGCATGAGCCGCGCACTGTTGTCGAAATCCGATACAAGCTGGTATAGCGCGTTGACGGCCGTGTCGATCCGGATGCAAATGCCGTTATACGGCCCCATTGCTGCACTCACGGTCGTGTATATCCAGGCTTCGACCGCATAGTCAGTGAGCCCGTAATCGCCCGCGTACATCGCCGCGATCGGCGCCGAGTCGTTCGAGACGCTGCCGACCCAGGAATCACCGCCCGGCGTCGTCGGGTCGCTGATAACGTCCAGTTCGGTGTATATTACCCACGGCGCCCATGTCAACTGCGCAGCTCCGCCAGTAAAATACTCTTCATAGAGAACCTGTCCAAAGAGCATGCTGCTCAACAACACAACAGCGCACAATACCTTCATAAAACCCTCCTTTCTTTTGTCTCTCTGTCTCACAGTCTCCTTGTCTCCAAGTTTCTCCGTCTTAAGGTCTCCCCGTCTCAGACTCCGGCCGTTCAGGTACGGTCCTGATGCCACGCTGCCGGCCCGGAGAGTTGTCGAATTCCTCTATTATGTAGAACAGAAGCAGCGGGTACGCGCGCGGAAACTTCCCGTGCATGTATTCGTGCGCAAGATTGACGAATTCCAGGAGTTTTTTTTCGTGTTCGAGCGCAGTATCATCCCCCGGCTGAACGACACGCGCGATCGTCCGTAGTTCGTATGAGGGGACGTCCAGGAATACGAGCGTTGCGATCGGATTATCCATGACATTCAGGAAAGTGTGCGTCTCGAAATCGGGCGTGGCATAGAGTTCCAGCGAGGTCTGCTTGCGCCAGTCGAAGAAATCGGGTGTCTGGTACAGGGATGAAAGCACATCCATCTTATCCGGCATGGAGCAGTCAAAGGTGTCTTTAAGTTTCTTGATGGCGGCATCGATATTTTCGTCTTTTGGCGCAAGACCAATACCTTTGATGGCGTTGTTGAGTGTGAATTCGGAATCGAGCCGGCCCAGACCATAGGTGGCAACCGCGCCGGAATGAGGTCCGCCCCATCCCGGCATCTGTCCTTTCTTGATATTGGCGATGAACTCGGTCCGTTTCTCGCAATTCCACTTCTGGAACGCCTCGCTCGCCGGCCGGATCTGATATTCTTTCCATGTCCCGTCGATCTGAGCCTTAATAGCGCCTTTGCTGTACCCGGACATGTCGACCGAGGCCTGGGTGAAATTGCCGTTGTCCCAGAAATTCTTCTTGCCGCGCTCAAGTTTGCCGGCCCACAGCAATTTAGGTATTTTGCCCAGAAAGACCGCCACCGGCGCCATGAACCCGAGGGTCTTCAAAAAACCTCTTCTATCCATTCTACCCCCTTATCGAGTCTGTCAAATTCGAAATTCTCTTATCCTGCATCGAGTATCAAGTATCCAGCACGAATTATGCCCGAATCTCTGATTCGGTTGCAGAATTCCGTGTCCCGAGATATGTCGAGGGGAATCCAGTATCATTAGAGTTAGAACCCTATCACCAGCGAGATCCGGTGCGTAGCATCGAGCACGTCCATATCGACATAAGCATAGTCGACCGCAAAAGAACGCGGGCCGATATTGAACTTCATCCCGACACCGGCCGCGTATTTCTGCGTATCATAATTGACCTTGTAGCCACCCCGGAGAAATAGCGTATTGTAGATCCCGTATTCGACACCGACATTGAACTTCTCCTCGCCGTCATTGGGATGGATGCCGTCTGCGGCAATGGTCACGCGGTGCTGTTCATTGTTGATGAACGCTTCTCCGCAACCGAGCAGATCGAACGCGATGCCCAGTTTGAACGCGAGCGGCAGAGGAAAGGACCCGGTGGTCAGCCTTGCCTCGACATCGGGGTTGCCGGTGAATTCGGGCCACGGATCGACCTGGACGATCAGGTCGTTGCCGAACAATTGCATGCGCCCGCCGTAGTTGGCCAGGCACATGCCGAGGCGCGTGCCCTTGAGCGGCGTGCGCAGTATCGAACCGATGTCCAGGGCAAACGTCGAAGCACTCTCGTTGTACAGCTTCTGCTGGATGTATTTGCCGGATATGCCGACCGACAGACGGTCGGAAAGGAAGGCCGATACCGTGACCCCGAGGAGGCCATCGATATAGCTGAAAACCTGACCCGTACCTTCGGGCTTTTCGACCGTCGTCACCGGGATATCATCGCAATAGAGAAACGAACCCCACAGGGCGAAATTGACGCGCCGGGTCGGCAGGATGAACGTGGCGTAGTTGTATTTGAGGTCGGCGAACCATACCGTGTAACCGCCCATGAACTGAGTGCTTGCGACCTCGGCGATCCCGGCCGGATTGTAGTATATCCCGGAGGGGTCGTTCGCCAGCGCGACAAAGGCACCACCCATTGCCACGGGCCGAGCACCGTACTCGATCTTCAGGAAGGGCGCCGCGGTCGTGCCGACCTTGGTGAAACAGAATCCCGAGGTGAACCACGCGCAAAGCAGGACGTATACCGCCTGCCGGTAATGGAATTTCGTTATCATGCCTCCCCCCTATTTGATGATCGCGAACTTGCCGCTCGCCTTGGCGCCGCTTTCGGTCCGGACGACGAAGACGTACATGCCATAGGCAACCTCCACGCCGTACTTCGTGCGCAGGTCCCAATAAGCATAACCAAGGTTACTGCGGTGCTCTATCGTGTTGATGTGCTCACCCGCAACATTGTAGATCTGTATGTCGCACTGCTCGGGCAGGTTGGTGAACATGAGCCTGCGGTCGTAGGGCGTGCTTTCCAGTTTGGACGCGAGGATATAGGGATTCGGTACGACCCTGACCCTTCCAAGGTCGATCGAACCAGTATCGATCATATAGGGCACGCTCGTGAATTCGTATGATATCGACTCGGAAAACGGCAACAGAAGTTTGACCGTGAACTCGTCACCGTCCATCGGCGCAATAGCCGTGCTGTCGCCGTTCTGCGTCCCGAAATAGACCACGGCCGTCGCCGTGGCCGGCGGGCCGTTGTAGAGTCCCAGCTGATCAAAGAAACCGGCGACCTGCCCGTTCTCCGTACCGTTGTAACCCGCGCCGCCCGGGATCAAGTCCCATCCCTCCGGGCCGAAATAGAGTGACTCGATCTGGGGCGAAAACACATCGGAATAGGCATAATCGAGAAGCCAGCAGTACTGACTCACATCGACCGGATTCGCCTCGTCGGTGATATCATAGACCCGCAGCGGCATTTGGATGGTCAGCGTATCGCCGCCAAAACCGTCTTCGACGCTGAAGACCGAATTCGCGCTGCGGTCCACGGCAACGCGGAAGTTCGGATTGCCGTATATGTAGGTCGGGCCGACCATGGCACTGTAGGCCACGGTCCACACCCACCACTGGAACGTGCTCTCATCACCGGTTGTCTTTGTCCAGCCCATGGAGACGGTTTTCTCGGAGTTCACGAGCGCGAGTCTGAAGCCGTGCACGACCGGTATGTTGTCCAGCGAATTATCCGAGAGTTCGTGGTTATGCAGGAGCGTTTCCTGGGCCGTGACATCGAAGAGTGTAAAGGTTGTCGTATCGACCCACGTTGTCTCGGCCGGGTGATAGACCGAATCAATGTTGAATGTGACCCGGTACGTGTGCCCGATCACACTGCCTGGATCTACGATCCTGACAAGGGCCAGGCCGTCACACGGTCCGCCGATCGGCTCAAGGGTATCGCCGCCCTCGATGTACGCGGGAACATATCCGGAAGGCATTCCCGCAGGCGTAGCGGCAACGACGTGTGATGCGCTGGGCCTGCCTTTGGAATTCTCATAGGAAGGCTCGAGCGAATCAGGGTGCTGGTTGCCCTGGTCATACGCGGCAACACAATACCAGTATTCGATGCCGTTATACACCGTGGTATCGACATAGGTGTGCCTCAGCCCGGTCTCGCTGCCCAGGGACTGGTACGGGAACGCCGGATCGACCCCCTCGATCCCGTCTATGAGATCGAACTGGGCAAGCGGCACATAACCGACGACCGCACCGGTCTGGTCGGTGATCTTCTTGCCCCAGGTCATACCCTGATCCTCGCTCCGGTAGATCTTGTAGCCTTCGAAATCCTGTTCGCCGGTCAGCATGTCGACCGATGACTCGGATGGTTCAGAACCCCAATACAGAGTCACCTTGCGGTAATCCGCGACCGCATTGACGACGGGCGCCGCCGGCGCGCCGCTGCCCAGGAAGTTATTCTCCACCATGAGCAAAGCCGCCTCGAGATTCTTGAACAGGTCGGCCGAATCGTTGCCGCAGACAACGACGATCGAGAATTGAATAGTGTCACCGGGCAGGATCGTCATAGGGCCAGTCGAGACGATATAGTTGTAGGCACTCGTCGATTCCGGCGGCAGGGCCTGGACTATTGACGGGTCGTCGATATGGACATCAGAGCCGTGGAAATAGAGACCGGGATCGATGTACGGGCTCGTCGGGTCAGAGATTATGATCGGATACAACCTGAAGTCATCACTCGGTTCGTCTTCCTTGCGGTAGTAGTGGAAATTGTCGATCGGCTGATTGAGATAGCCGACGCCGATCATGCCCACCGATTCCCAGGGGTCCTGGGGTATGCCGTCGGCGTCCCAGTAGTACACGAAGGTCACGGTGGAGTCGCGGTAGAGCCCGATGTAATCCTGCATGTCGTAGTCGCACCGGAAATTGCCTCGAAAACCCAGGTGGATGCCCTCGACCAATGCGTTCTGCGGGCTGTAGACGTTGAAATCGTAGAAAAGGAAGTCCTCGGCGTAGATACGACCGTACGAGTAGGTCGATTGGTTGACCTGCAATCCAAAGACCGACTGGTCATCGAAGATGCAGAAGAGGTCCTGATCCGAGGTAAACTCACCGGCTACCTGCTGTCCTGTGCTGTCCTTCCGGTACGGACCGGGCCAGGTCCGGACGCCGTTGATCCAGGGCCAGGTCTCGATGTCGTCCGAGGTCGCCATTACCGGCGTGCCGTCAGGGGTCGTCACCTCACCCGAATAAAGCGTTCCGAACGAACCAGCCAGCGGCGCCCATTCAGGGTACGCCAGGCTCAGGAAGGATTCGATCACCGTATCATTGCGCGCTGCAAGGATGCCAAAACCCGGGCTATACTGGTGTTGGAACGGCGCGGAATTCGGCCAGTGAAAGGAAGGCGTGAAGTAATGGAGATTCGCGATCAACCCGAAATTGGATGTCACATTGGACAACTCGCCTTTGTCCGATATTCCGATCGCCTTATCGGCTTCGGGGTAGAACAGCAAAAATACGATCAGCAGCATGAGGACTCCTTGTTATAGTCTCACGCGCACGCCGGCTTTTATCGTTCTCCGCTGCGCGATATTCGAAGGGTCGATGATGTAGTCATAAGAACCCATGAGCCCTCCCGCGACATCTCCGGAATCCCATGGTTTGCCGCTGCGCGGGTAGACATAGAGCGGATTCCTGGTATCGGTCAGGTTGATGGCGCTGGCGAAGACCTCGAACTGCACGGGTCCGGCTTGAATACCATGGTGAACAAGCATGTCGATCTGATACGACCAATCCATGCGCGCCGAATTCTCTTCCACGACAACACCCTCGCTGATGTATGGTGTGTAGGGCAGTCCGCTTGCCAGTCTGAAGTTGACGCCGATCCCGCCTTTCTTCGTAAACATGAACTGGAATGCGCCGGCGAGCGTGTGTCGGCGATCGAAATCCAAATAGTACTCCTTCACGCGTTCTGGAAGGCCGGTGTAGACATCATAGAAGCCCTGCATGGCGAACGATCGGTTGCCGCGCGCCACCTGATACGTATAATTGACGCTGAAACCGATGTTCGACACCAGCTCGCGCTGCAACGTAATATCAATGCCCTGAACACTGCCGAAGTCATCGTTCGTGAAGATGATGTAGTTGTACGGGAATACCCGCACTTCGCTCGTTGCCAAAAGGTTCTCGATATCCTTGAGAAAAAGCGTTACATCGACACCGTACACGTCGCGGATCGCATACTTGACCCCGACCTCGTAAGCCGTGGTCCGCTGCGGCAAGATGCGCGGATTGCCGACCAGCCCGTAGCGTGGAATGCTCTCGGGATGGATAATGTAAGCGGCGTTATAATACATTATCTCATAAGCCGGCATCTGAAAGAAATGGCCGTAGGCGAAATGCAACATGGCGGCATCGGTTATCGGATGTGAAAGCCCGAGGCGCGGGGAGATCTGGTATTGGGGTTCAACCTCGGTCGCCGGGGACGTCGGGTCCTCGATGTCCTCCCACATCACGGCGTTGGGATTGCTGTAGTCCAGACGCAGACCGGCGTTCACGACGAAGTATTTGTGCTCGATCTTGTCCTGGATGAAAACCGCGCCGTCATAAGGTTTGCGCTCGTATTGCTGGTAGATGACCGGCGTGCGCGCGAAGAGCTGCTGCCGGTTGGCGAGTTCGAACGCGTGAAAACGCTGCTCGCCGCCGAATTTCAGGCTGTGTGCTTTGCCCATCTGCCAGTTGAAATCGGCCTTCATGATATAGCGCGCGGTCGTGACTTCCTGGCGGAACTGAGGATAACCGGATATGTAGAACTCCGAATAGTTGTCGCGCACCGGCTCATCGATGCTGGACGAGATGTCAGACGTGTCGATCGGCACTTTGGTCTCGAAGTCGTCCCTGATATAACCGAGGCGCACGTTATAGAAGAAATTGCTGAAAGGCGCATGGTTGAGCCCAACAATGCCGCGCATGGTTTTTTTCCGGCTGATGAGATAATTGTCGTACAGGTACTTGTACAAATGGTTGTAGGCCTGGGATTCTTCGTCAATGTACTGCGCGTCAAAAAGCAATTTGATGTTCCCCGGGAAACGGCGCGTGAGCTTGCCGTTGACCGAACGCGACAGGTCGTAGCCAAAAGGCAGGTATGATTCCTGATTCCAGTAATTGCCGGCGATGAAGAAACGGCTCGCACGATCTCCGGGCACGGGTCCCTCGGCACTGGCATTTATCTCACCGAGGAAAGGTAGGTTCTTCGATGCCCCGAGGTCCGGTACTGCGTATTCGGACTCGCCCAGGCTATCGCGGTGCGCATCAAGATAGGCCGGATCCAGAACATTGATCCAATCCTTCTTGCGGTAAGGCGAAGGATTGATCATGAACGATGTGTACTCGAGGCGCCCCGTGACCTTGCTGCTGCCCTCTGGTGTTATGATATTCACGACACCGCTCATGATGTTGCCGTATTCGGCATTGAAGGTTCCGGAGAGCAGCGACATCTCGGAGATCAGATTCTTGTTCAGAAGCGGCGCGCTGCCCAGCAGGGCATTCGAAACCTCGATACCTTCAACATAGTATGCCAGTTCTCCGCTGCGCCCGCCCCGCACATGGAGATTGCCCGATCCGTCAGTGGTGACACCACCCTGGAGCGCGAGCGCATCGGTCGGCCTCTCGATCGGCGTTATGTCGAAGTGATCCCGGGTGATCCGTGTCTCCTTCGAGGTCATATCGACTTCAATGATCGGCTTCTTTGCGATCACCACGACCGGCGTTTCGATCTCGATCACGGCCGGGTCGAGCCGGAAATCGACCGTCGTCGTCCGGTCGGCGAAAACCTGGACCGACTTTTTCACCTGGGCCCGGTGGCCGATCATGGAAGCTTCAAGGTCATAGGTGCCGGGCGGCAAATTGAGGATGAAATAACAACCGTCAATGTCCGTGGCACCGCCGGCCTCCAACTCGGCAATGTAGACATCGACGGCAACGAGCGGCCTGTTCGTCTCAGCGTCCAGCACGCGGCCGGCGATCTTGCCGACTGTGCCGGCATAAAGAAGGAGCGGAAAAGATAACAAAAATGCTTTGCCCATATTCCTCCCTTCGATCTTGCTATGTATGTATGATTATACGTCTACATACGAACCAGTCAAGTACTTCGTCCCGTGATCCTACTACCCCTCTCAGGTAGATC
>JACUUY010000036.1 GCA_014859085.1 Caldifarciminota bacterium | reverse complement strand
TCTTTTTCATTTCATTCAACTCCTGATCCATTTTGATGATGATCGGGCTATCCGCGCTCCCCGCCGCGGCCCAGGCGCCGCGCTGCACTTCGGCAACGATGATCTGGCTTTTAAGTTGCGCGATCATCGAAATAGCGGCATGGATTTCCTCTTCCAGGGCGACCGTTCGATGTTGTTCCTGGAAAGCCCTCAATGCCTGCTCGGCCAGCGCCAGGGTGTCCATGTTCGCGGCCAATCTGCTTTCGACGAATAAGCGGTACTTCTTGCCCGTGGTCATGGCCGTCTCGGTATTGAATTTGTCGAGTTCCTCGATGAATGAGTTGGCAATATCGGTAGCGAGCCACTTGTCGTACCAGGTTACGGAGACGGATACGATACCTTCCGGCGTGACCGTGATCCTTGAAATTTTCTTGATCATTCTGTAGGTATCATCGAGTGTCCGGCACCTGAATACCTTCCTTAAATCGTATCTCTCGATCACGGTATTCATTATCCGCTCGCTGCTGAGTATTGCGGCATACAGGTCTGAAGCCGTTGTTGCTCCGGGCATCAATCGTCCCAGACCGGTTATTCCACCGACATTCGTCGCGAGATTGGCCGATAACAGGCCCATCATCATATCCAATTGGGTATTGGGCGGCAGTATTGTGGCCACGGCCGTGTACTGGTTCGGCACGATGAGGCTGATAATAACGGCCACGCCGGTAACCACCGTAACGGTCTTGGCAATGAATTTACGGTATTTGGCGATCAACGTAAGGTAATCGACCACCGATGGACGAGACCTCGGCATCATAATCGAATAGTCTACACGAAAATCTCTCTATGTCAATCATGATGTATGATACTCTTGATTTAGGTGGCCGAATAACTACAATAGTCGCGATGGCCGATTGCCCGCCCGACAAAACTGGATCGTTTGTTCCGCCCAGAGAAATGGCCAAGAAGGTATTGAATGCTTTGCGGCTGAAAGGAAAGATCCCCACCGTATTCATCCTTCTATGCGCCAATGTCGTCAACAATATCGTTACCTTCGCGGTCAATGTGCTTCTGGCCAAGAGCGTCGGCCCGGAGAAATTCGGGATATTCTCGCTTGCGGTTTCGCTGATGCTCATGGTCCATTTTATCTTTGACATCGGACTGAACCTGACGCTCGTCCGCTTTTACAATATTTATCAGAAAGACAGAGGATATCAGCAGTTGCTTCTTACCTCATTGCTGGTTCTGCGGTTTGCGATCCTCGCGTTCTTGTTGATCGGTTCATTCATTGTCGCTCCTGTGTTGACGCGGATGTTTGATCTCCCGCCTATGTACTCGCCCCTTGTGGTCATTGCGATAGTGACCGGCGGCGTATTGACGTTGTGGGTGTATTTCCAGAGTTACATGCAGGCGCGCGGCAAGTTTATGCGGCTTTCATCACACATCTTGGGCTACGCGGGATTACGGATCCTGTTTCTGGTCCTGCTGTTTTTCTCTGCCGCCGACCCTTCAGATCTCACGCTGACCCTTGCGGCGCTATACTCGCTGCCCGCAGTGATAATCGTCCTGATCAGCATTGTGCCCGTTTGCTTCCGTGTGCTGGATCTCAGATCATTATTCAGGCAGAATATCATATCGCCCCTTAAGGAAGTTTTAAAGTACAGCAAATGGGTGGCGTTGGCCAGCATCTCCTATAATCTGATATTGCGGGCGATCCAGTTTGTCCTGGCGCTCCGGACATCAACATATGAGCTGGGTATTCTGTCCGCCGGCTTCGTGTTCACGGTCGCCTTTTCCACCCTCAATATGGCGATCCGGGCGGTTTTCTTCCCCCACGTCACCGCCTTTGAGAAAATCGGGGATATGAAGGCGTATTATGCGCAGATCAAAGCGATCGGGCCCTATTATGTCTTCTTCGCCGTCATCAGTATCGGCTTGCTGGCCCTGGTGCAGGTTACATTGCTCGGCCACGAATACACCAAAGCGCTGCCCGTGTTTCTGATAACGGCCGGAGCCTTTTCGCTCGTGATCTTCCTTGGGCTTTGGTCCATGATGGTCCACACATTCATGCACCCGGAGATCGACGCGATCGTGAATATCGTCCGTCTGGTTGCGGCCTGTGTTCTTGCCTATGTCCTGAGCCCGCGGTTCGGAGCGGTGGGCGGGGCCTTCGCGTACGCCTTGCCCCTCGTGCTGGGGGAATTCTTCATGGTCGTCTATGTGAGGAAGCTGCTACATGGTCAATAAGAAAGTCGGCTATATCATAATATCCTTCATCGCGGCGCTGAGCATTTATCTGGGCATCGTGTTTGATCACCTCAACGTCTACGCCGACAATGCAACTCTGTGGATTTTGGTTATCATCTTTCTGTCCGGTGTCGTTTTTGTCCTTGGATTGAATTTCCGGCGCCACACAAAGGAAACGAAGGACTATTTCGAATTGATCAATCCGATCCTGATCGTGTTCACGTTCTACACGATGATGCTTCCGATCAATGATCTGATCAGTTCCCGGTTTAGTGACCCGGTAACACTCTTCCAGTACGTGACCGTTGCTTACGTCGGTCTGGCTGGATTGCTCGCCGGTTACTTCCTCTTCCAGGGAAGCAAGATCGCCGAGCGTATACCCCGGTTGACCATCGGCGCCAATGAGCTCTGGCTGGCCGGCACGATGCTGTTGGCGGTCGGTCTTCTGTCGTTCGCAGTTAACGTATTGGCTTTTGGCGGCCTCGCCAGATACTTCGGTATGGGATACGGCGCGCAGCGCTACCTGATAATCCGGCAGCAGACAACATTTGGCTACGGCTGGGAATGGATCGGTCTGTCCATGTTCCTTTTCCTGGTGGCCGCTTTGAAACAGAAGCGTCGTAGAGTAAACATGCTGCTCGTGGCGTTTATCGTGTTGTGGATCGTTCTGAGTTTCTGGCTCGGGTATCGGCGTCCCATCTTGTATTATCTCTTCATCCTGCTGATATCGTACAACTATCTCTTCAAGCAGGTGCGCCTGTGGCCGATCCTGATCGCCGCCGTCGTCTTCTATGTAATACTCGTGGCATACGGTTACACGCGCAGCTATCTTCCGAAATTCGGCGTACTCCGGGCATTGTCCGAAACCGTGGGTTTCGCATTTCGGCGGCCGGACCTTGTCCTGCCGATCGCCACGGGTGAATTCAATCTTGTCGCGCGATCGATAATCGAGATTCTGTCAGCCGGGATCGCGCCCATGAAATTCGGAGAAAGCTACGCGACGGCGCTGCTGGCGGCCATTCCGGGGATGGGACGGATCATGGGTGGTCAGCTTCTAGATCTCGGAGAATGGCGTGTGATAACATTTTATCCCGGTCTATATGAAGCGGGAGCCGGTCTGGGGTTTCACATCCTTGCGGAGGGATTGCTCAACTTCGGTCTGCCCGGCGTTTTTCTACATATGTTCGGCTATGGATTCGTGGCAAGATTAGCCTATAAGTACCTATGCCGGGATCCCAAGGATACGCTGGCCGTGGTTCTTTATGCATCCACCGTGCCGATCATCGTGTTCGACGCAATCCGGTCGGACCTGACGGCATCATTTTTCAAGTGGACGCATACTTATCTTTGTCCCCTGTTACTGGTGATGGGTCTTGCTTATATCATCAACCGCACGGTACGGAAAGGCACCCCGCAGAATGATTGAACTTCTGCACGTGTTGCCGACACTGAAGGCCGCTGGCGCGGAATCTCTCGTTGCGAACATGATTATCAATATGCAGGACCGCAGGATCAGGGTGCATGTGTGCGTCCTTTATCCGCCGACCGGGACGAGACTGGAGGCAGAGTTATGCCGGAGAGGAGTGCCGGTTTACTATCTCAAGAAGCACAGGGGTTTCGACATCCGCATGTTTGGCAGATTAAACTGTTTGATCAGACGGCTGAAACCGGATATCGTACACACGCACAACTATGTCATGAGGTATACGCTGTTGCCGACCATCTTGCAGCGGGTACCGGTCCGGATGCATACGGTGCACAACATGGCCTTGCGAGAGGTCGAATGGGCCGGTAGGATCGTGCATTGGATCGCCTTCAGGATGTTCAGGTGCCTTCCGGTAGGGATCTCGGAAGCAGTGTCGAGGTCGGTCGACGAGCTGTACGGCGTGGGCACACCGACAATATACAATGGCATTCCTTTACGTCATTTCTTGGCGGTGAAGCAACCGCGGCGCTCTGAAAGCGATGATGTTGTCTTCATCAATGTGAGCTGGTTCCGTCCCCAAAAAGGTCATCGTTTTCTCGTCACTGCGTTTGCGGCTGCGGCCAAGGTCAGACCGGGCATAAAACTGCTATTGGTCGGCAATGGGCCTTTGCGCAAGAACATCGAGAAGATTGTCCGTGCGGAGAATCTCAGCGACCGGATCCTCTTCCTGGGATTGCGCGATGACATTGCCGGGCTGCTTGCCCGAAGCGACGTGTACGTATCATCTTCGGAGTGGGAAGGATTCGGTTTGACGATTGTCGAGGCGATGGCGGCCGGCCGGCCGGTAATCGCGACGGCGGTCGATGGTGTACCGGAGATCGTGCACGACAAGGTTACCGGACTGCTCGTTCCGAGCGGCGATGTGGAATCTATGTCCACGGCCATCGCTGCGCTGGCCGATGATTGCCGGCTGCGCGCGGAGATGGGGAAAAGAGGCAGGGTGCGTGCCGAGAAGATGTTCGATATTGTAAAAACGACCGTGGCGTATGAAGAAATGTATACTGCGGCGGTTGAACGCGCGGCAAAGGGCTGACTTTTCACGCCGCATCGTATCTATCGTCTTGACTTAACATTAATCCTATCTATAATACCTCAATGCAGGAAGGTATAAATATCTTTGAGCAGGATTTCTGGTCGATAAACGACGCGATAAACCGGCTCCTGCAAGGTACCCATGCCAAGATAGTATTGCTCATTGACCGCGAGGGACAGATGATCACATCCACCGGCGACACGAGCCGGATCGACACGTCGTCGTTCGCAACGCTCTCCGCGGCCGATTTTGCGGCGACGAGCCAGCTGGCATCCCTGATCGGCGAACGCGAGTTCTCGACGCTCTTTCACCAGGGCGAAAAAGAGAACCTCTATGTCAGCCTCGTTGCGAACCGCATCATCCTTGCGGTCATATTCGATAATCGCACGACCCTTGGCCTGGTGAGAGTGAAGACGAGGACCACGGTTGCCGAGCTTGAGAAGACCTTCCGTATGCTTTTCAGCAAGGTTCAACAAGGGGCAGTCGCCAGAAAAGAGATCGATGCCGATTTCGGCCGGATCGCCGAGAAGGAGATAGACCGGCTCTTCGGAGGTTAGCCGCCTTTGAGATTATTTGTGGACCTGTCGTTTTTCATAAAGGACTATGGCACTAATTAATTACGCATCGCGAGAGATAAATTCAAAGATCGTCTTCTACGGCCCGGGACTGGGCGGGAAGACGACGAATATCAAGTATGTGTATGCGAAGCTGAACCCTTCGATCAAAGGGCGGTTGATCAGTCTGGCAACCGAACTCGATCGAACATTGTTTTTCGATTTTCTGCCGGTCGACCTCGGGACGATAAAGGGTTTCAACACCAGGTTCCACCTCTACACGGTCCCGGGTCAGGTCTTTTACAATGCTTCGCGCAAGCTTATCCTCAAAGGCGTTGACGGGATTGTCTTCGTCGCGGATTCGCAGATCGAGCGTTTTGACGAGAATCTGGAATCGTTTGATAACCTGCAAGAAAACCTGAAAGCCCACAATCTTTCGCTGGGAAAAGTCCCTATGGTCCTGCAGTACAATAAGCGGGACCTGCCGAACATCACGTCGGTCGAGGAATTACAGAATATCCTGAATCCGCGGAACGAATACCGCTATTTCGAAGCCGTAGCCCCTCAGGGCATCGGCGTCTTCGAAACCCTGAAGGAGATCTGCAAGCAGGTTCTCAAGGCCCTGGCTTAATATGTGGAGTCCAGGATCGCGCAGGAATTGAGGGTGGCGTCAGGAGTTTGCAGTCGGTGCAGCCGGATAATCGAACCAGGTGGTCTATTCTACAGCCTGTTGATCAAGGTCTCGTCTGATTTCGATGGAGTGATCAAGATCGAGGACAAGGAGTACGACATGTCGAGGGAATTCGAGAAAGTGAAATCTTATCCTGAAGAACTGATCAACGAGGAAGTATACCGGGAATTCCGGTTCGTGCTCTGCCCCCGCTGCAAGGAGATCTACTGCGCCAATCCCCTTAATCTGCCCCTGGATACGCCGGACAAGAACGCAGGATGAAAATATGGACGAGAATTAAGTCTCGATGGGCATGAAATTCGTCCATCTGCACAACCACACGGAATACTCGCTGCTTGATGGCGCGATGAAGATCGACCGCCTGGCCGAGCGCGCCGGAAAATACGAGATGCCGGCCCTGGCCATAACCGATCACGGGAACATGTTCGGCGCCATTGAGTTCTATATCAGCGCGCGCAAACAGGGCATCAAGCCGATCATCGGCATGGAGACCTATATTGCGCCCAGGTCGCGTCTCGATCAATCCAGGGATACGCGTGTGCCCGAGAGTTCGTTCCACCTCACCCTGCTCTGCGAGAACGAAGCCGGCTACAAGAACCTGATCAAACTCTCGTCTTTCGCTTACCTCGAAGGCTTTTACTACAAACCCCGCATCGACAAGGAACTGCTTGCCCAGCATAGCAAGGGATTGATCGGCCTTTCCGGTTGTCTCAAGGGAGAAGTGCCTTACAAGATCGCGATGGGTGATCTCGACGCTGCCCGGAAGGCGCTTGCCGATTATATCCAGATCTTCGGATCAGACCACTTCTACCTTGAAATGATGCGGCTGGGCCTGCGCACCGAGCCTAAGATCCACGCCGAGCTGATCAATCTTTCGCGCGAATTCGACGTGCCGCTCGTGGCCACGAACGACTGCCACTATCTCGAGGCGGATGACCACAAGGCGCATGACGTGTTGTTGTGTATCGGTACGAAAAAGACGCTATCGGACCGGGAGCGGTTGAAGTTTGAGAGCCATCAGGTCTATTTCCGGTCGCCGCAGGAGATGGCGCGCCTTTTCGATGACCTGCCCGAGGCGATATCCAACACCGCGCTGATCGCCGAGAGGTGCAATCTGCTGATCGACACGACGGGCAAGGACGTCAAATTGCCGGGTTTTCCCAGACCCCAGGCATTTGAAACCGACTTTGACTATCTGAAATACCTTACCAAAGAAGGTATCGGACGCCGCTTCCCGAGAATTACCCAGGGCATGCAGGACCGGCTGGATTACGAGCTGAGCATCATCAAGAAGATGGGGCTCTCCGGCTACTTCCTCATCGTCCGTGAGATCGTGGAGTTTGCGCGGCAGCAGGATATCCCGGTCGGTCCGGGCCGGGGTTCGGCCGTCGGCAGTTTGGCCCTGTATTCACTGGGCATTACGGACATTGACCCGCTCCAGTATAACCTGATCTTCGAGCGTTTTCTCAACCCTGAAAGGGTGAGTCTACCCGATGTTGACGCGGATTTCGGCGATACGCGGCGGGATGAGATCATCAACTTCATAAAGCGAAGGTACGGCGAAAAAAATGTCACTCAGGTCATCACCTTTGGCACGATGCAGGCACGGGCCGTGCTCCGGGATGTCGGTCGGGTAATGGGTATCCCCTACAACGAGATCGACCGTCTGGCAAAACTGATACCGTTCCACTCGAGTATTGATGAATCGGTCACGACCATCAAGGAACTCGAGATATTGATCGCTTCCCGGCAGGATTACAAAGAATTGTTCGATATCGCCAGGAAACTGGAGGGTTTAGCCAGGCACCCGGCGACCCACGCGGCAGGCGTGGTCATCACGCCCAAAGAACTCGTTGAATACGTGCCGTTGTTCAAGAGCCCGGAACGAGGTGAAATATCAACTCAATACGCGAAGAATTCACTCGAGTCGATCGGCGTCATAAAAATGGACATCCTTGGTTTGCGCACGCTTACGGTCATCGATACGACCCTCAAGGCGATCGGACGGCAGCTAAGTGACATCCCGATCGATGACAAGGAGACCTATGACATGCTCAAGCGGGCTGAAACCGTCGGCGTGTTCCAACTGGAAAGTCAGGGGATGAAGGACATTTTGAAGAATTTTCAGCCCGAGCGGTTTGAGGACATTATTGCGGTCATCGCTCTGTACCGGCCAGGGCCCATGGCGAATGTCAATCTCCAGCAGATGATCACCAACAAGCACAACCCGTCGCACATCGAGTACACGCATCCCCGGCTTGAACCGATCCTCCGTGAGACGTACGGCATGATCGTTTACCAGGAACAGGTCATCCAGATTGCCTCGCGCATTGCCGGGTTTTCGCTGGCCGAGGCAGATCTGCTCAGGAGGGCGATGGGCAAAAAGATCGCCGAATTGATGGTTGAGAACCGCGAGAAATTCATCAGCGGCGCTGGGAAGAACGGCATCAAAGCGGAGCTGGCCGACAATATCTTCAAGAAACTCGTACCTTTTGCCGGCTACGGTTTCAACAAGTCGCACGCCGCGGCCTACGCGGCTTTGGCCAATCAAACCGCGTATCTGAAATGCCATTACCCGTTGGCATTTATGACGGCCGCCTTGAACAGTGAAATGAACAATACCAACCGTCTCTGGATCCTGATCCTCGAGGCGCGCCGGATGGGATTGAAGGTCCTTCCGCCCGATATCAACACGAGCGATTTTGAATTCACGGCTGAAGACGAATCCATTCGATATGGATTGGGTGGGTTGAGAAACCTGGGACGGCCGATCGTCCAGGCGATCGTCGATGAAAGGAAACGCGCCCCGTTCAAGTCATTCTTCGATTTCCAGGCGCGGACCAAGGGGTTCAATAAAAAATCGATCGAGGCGCTGGTTAAATCCGGTGCATTCAGTCTTTTTGAACCCAGTATCGACAAGTTGCTCAATATTGCGCAGAAGGGCAAACAACAGGGTACAACCCAGGGCGGCCTGTTCGAGAACACGGCAGACCATGATGCACCGGCGCAGGATGAACCCGCGCCGGACAAGGTGCTCCACGAAAAAGAGGCCTTTGGTTTCTATTTTACCGAACACCCCCTGGAAAGATATCAGGACGAGTTCAATGCTCTCGGATTGAAGCCGATCAGCCAATTAGGTAATGTGGAGAACGGTGAGGTCATTGCGATCGGCGGCATCCTCAATTCCAAGAAGATCAAACGCGACAAGAACGGTCGAAACTACGCGATCGTGAACCTGGCTGACCTGGAGAGTGCGATCGATGTCTTCATTTTTTCGGACAACTTCGATCGGTTTGCCGGTCTGCTCAAAGTCGACAATCCGCTCATAATCAAAGGCCGGATCTCGGGCGAAGAAGACCGCAAAAGCATCCGGGCCGAAGAGGTCGTATCCATGAATGATGCGTGGAGGTATTACAAGAAGATCTTCATCAATTTCACCGATCAGAATATCGACAAAGATGCGCTCGAACTACTCTGCGGGCTGATAAACAATAACCAGGGTGCCTGTGAAGTATGGTTCAAGGTGAATAATGACAAGGAATCGAAAAGATACCGGTCGCGCTCCATGAAGATCAACCCGGACGCTGATGTGTTGACCCGGATGAAGTCCATTCTGGGTAAAGATGGGATTAAGATCTATGGGAAGATCTAATCGGTCACTGTGCAGAAAATATGCGGTAAAGGGGGTTTTATGCTGATTTTGTGCCTGCTGTCGAGTCTTTACTTTGTTGACCAGCCTTATCCCCATATGCCGGTCCATGGTGTGTTCAACATTGACCTGAGATTTGGCCCGGATGGCGGGATTCTCGGTTATATCAATATTGGCATATGGGACAGGCTTGGGTTGGGCATGAGTTATGGTGCTTCGAACCTGATCGGCTATGGCGACCCGGATTTCTATGAAAAACCCGGGATTCAGTCACGGATAATGGCAATTGAAGAGGGCATGTTCTACCCTTCAGTTTTCTTCGGTTTGGACAACCAGGGATATGGAGAATATACTGAAAGGTACAATATCCGGTCAAAAGGGCTGTACGGCCAGATCAGCAAGTCGTGGATGTTCTTGAGCATCGCGATCATTTCGAGTGCCGGGTTCAATTACTGCCTCGAATCAGACAATGGATTTGACGCTTTTTGCGGGGTTGAGGCGCGGTTCGGTTCGTCTGGAGCGCTGATCCTCGATTACGCGCTCAACATGAACGACCCGGTTGACCATAATAAGGGATACTTCAATGGGGCCTTGCGTTTGCTCTTCGATGGCGAGACCTATTTTGAATTTGCGGTCCGGGACTTGCTGAGCAACAATGTGAATGACCAGCAATTCAACCGGACGGTCAAGCTGGGTTTTGAACAGAGTTTCTAATGTTTCACGTGAAACATTCATCTCCACAAAGATCATCGACGGTCTCAGAGACGGTCGGTTTAGCATGGCGGTTCAGAAAGAGGAGGTTAGCATGATCAAAGAATTGACCGACAATGACTTCCATCAGGAAGTTGACAGATCTGCCATTCCCTACCTCGTTGACTTCTGGGCGATATGGTGCCCACCCTGCGCAATGGTTGCGCCAATATTGGAAGAGATCGCACGGGATTACGATGGTAAATTGTCGATCGGCAAGATCAATGTCGACAACGAGATAAAGACGGCCAACGAGCATGTGATCCAGAATATCCCGACCATGATCGTTTTCAACCAGGGCAAAGAGGTTGAAAGAATTATCGGCGCGCTGCCAAAAGATCAGATCGTGAAGAAGCTCGAAAAACATCTAAGTAAATAGGAGCAATAGCAATCATGAAAAGAATGCTTGGATTGTTCGTTTTGGTAATGATTGTCACTACGTGCGGTTCGGCCGACCAGGCACAGTCCGGCGAATCGAAGCTAACCGACTTTTCCCTGCCCGCGCTCGATGGCAGCCAGGTCAAATTGTCCGATTACAAGGGACAGGTTGTCATCATCGATTTCTGGGCAACGTGGTGTCCGCCATGCAAGAACAGTATCCCGACGTTTATCCGGCTCTACGATAAATACCATGGCCAGGGATTTACGGTTCTGGGCATTGGGCTTGATGATGAAGCGGCATTGCGCAAGTTCGCGAATGAGATGACGATCCCGTACCCCGTCCTGGTCGGTAACAATGATATTGGCAAGGCATACGGCGTGACCGGCATTCCAAAGACGATATTCATCGACAAGAAGGGTAAGATCAGGAAGACGCAGGTCGGATATGCTCCGGAACTCGAAGCGCAGTTCGATATCCTGGTCGATTCATTGCTGAGCGAATAGTGTTAGTGGCCGGGGGTCAAAGCTTATGATCACGCTGAGATGGTCGCGGGGCTTGCAGTTTGAAGCCATTGACGACCATAAACACAAGATTGTCGTTGATACCCACAAAGAAATGGGCGGTCTGGATCAGGGGTTCGCGCCGATGGACCTGCTGCTCGTTTCTCTGGCCGGCTGCATGGCCATGGATATCGTTTCCATCCTGCAAAAAAAAGGCGGCCGGATCGATGAGTTCATGATCGAAGCGGATGGTGTGCGCGCCGAGGGTCACCCCCACCACTACACGAAGATCACGGTGCGGATCAAGTGTCAAGGTGATTACAAAAGGGAAGACCTGGTGCGTTCGTTTGAACTGTCCCGTGACAAGTACTGCTCGGTCACCGCGACCTTGAGCGCGGCTCCAGAGCTGGAGTTTATTATCTAATCTTAGTAACCTTTAGCAGCGGTCTCAAGCCATTATCATTGTCCTCCATGCAACACCAATAAACGCCTGCGGGCAATGCATTGCCGGCCAGGTCATCGCCCTGCCACAACAATGTTGCTGAGCCACGCGGCGAAACTGTGGTCTTGAACTCCTTTACGAGACGGCCTGAGACGTCGAATACCTGCAGTCGCACATCGAACTCCGCTTCTGTCCGCTCGATCGTGAATCGCGTCGCTTCCCGGAACGGGTTTGGTGCCGCGTCGATCCTCGTGACCGTTCGCTCTTCGGTTCCCCGGACCCCGATCGGATAGCCGAAATCGGCAAAATATATGCTGTAAGGGGGTTCATCGCCCTGCGTCCATAGAGCGTATGCCCCGCTGACACTGGGGAATCTGACGGTTTCCTGGATCCAACTGAGCGAACCGCGCGTCCACCCGGACATTTGGTAGTAAAGGTGGTAATATACGGTATTGTGTTCTGCAGAATCTTCCTGCCAGAACAAATAACTCCAGACGTCGCTCACGGTTGAAACCACCGGATATGTTGAATGCCCCGGGGTCGGGTAACCCCCGCCATTGCCGCCGTGGAACGCGGCCTCCATGTTGCCCGAGGTGCTGTCTTCATAACAAAAAGAAATCGTGTCCTCGCCATGGGAATAATCGAGTGATGGATGCCGCATGGGCAGATAATGTGCCCAGCTTGTGGTCGCAGACCATGTGTCATTTTCGTTGTATCTCAGGTGGATCTGATAAGGCGAGTAGCATAGCGAATCATAACATTCCCAGATCGCGTAGATGCGATCGCCTGGCCAGAAGATGCTTATTGACGGATGAGAGTAAGTAGCTTCATTCGTACCGAAATTGCTGAGCCGGACTGTGTCGCCCAGGGTGTATTGCCAGACGGTCCGGTAATAGATGTAGGTGTAGCCGTCCATCTCCTCTACCCACACAATGTGCACAACGCCGTTTGAGTCCACGACCAGATCCGGCAATACTGACTGACCTGCAGATTGGCTGATGTTTATCGGTATATGCCAGTCATCTATGCAATCATAATATATTTCGTGAGTGTTATGGGTTGGATCATAAGTCTGCCAAGTCAGATGGCGAAGACCCATGTGGCACACGTCGATCGCCGGATATCCCCCCTGGTATACTGCGGCTGGATTCGACCATGATTGTCCCCCATCATTTGTGAACACGAAGTACACGCTGTCTGATGAATGGAAGACCACGTTGATCGTGTCGTTCGACGCGCTGCTGTGTTTTGGCGCGATCTTGTGGCTGTTGTTATACCCCGTTGCGTCCGGCGCGTCGGAACTGGCGACAAACTCGACCAGCAACTGAGCTTGCGCCATTGCGCTCACGAGGACGATTAGAAAGATGACATACCTGGGAATACGCACGTTACACCTCCATTATATTATACTTCTTTGCTGGGTTCTTGTCAAGGTCACCGGTATTGTTCTTCTTCCATCAATTAATTGATTGACAAAATGATGATAACATAAATATATGAAAGAGATAATACCCGAAAAACGATACCGGGCATCGATGATCTGCCGGGCATTGGGCAATCCCACGGCCTATGAGGTGTTGACCTTGCTTGGAGAAAAGAAGATGACCCCGGACGAACTCGCCCGAAGTCTCGGGGTCAGTGTTGCGACCGTGTCCCAGGTATTACGGGTGCTGAGGAACCTGGACCGTGTCAAGTATGAAGTCAATTGGCGGCAGCGCCTGTACCGGGTCAAATCCCACGTTGTCCAGCGGGTGATGCAGGACCTTGAACGCCTGGTCAGTCATATCGTGTCCGAAGCGTAGAATCATTTTGTAATTTAGGCAATTGCCAAAATGATAAGGTGATTCGGTTTCGTCCATATCGACCATTGACTTCTGCCTGATAATGGGTATAATGATACATACAAGTACAAGTAGATTAGCTACTGCAAAAGGAGGTAATATGCAGAAGAGATATGTGCTACTACTGGTCGTTGCATCGCTTGCATTGGCGATGCCAAATTATGAGAGTACCAGGGGCCTGTTCCGCACGATATCTGCGGATAATGGCTCGGCCGGTACTTTCGGTTTCGGCTTCTACCTGAGAGGGTTCAAGGAAGACCGTGCGGTCGACACGCCGCTCGATGATTTCAGCGCCTACCTGCTCGGTGATAGTGCAACCTATGGCGGCGGTGATTTCGGCGTCAGCATCGGCTATGCGCTGACCGACTGGTTCTCCTTCAATCTGTCGGGTGTTTTCTATGGTGATGGCATTGACTATAAAAGCACCGATACCAGCCGAGCCAGCATTGGCTTTGGTGACACGAAGCTGGGCTTGAAATTCAGCTTCGGCAAAGAAAACATCAATTACGGCTTGTACACGTACGCGTCGTTCCCGACCGGTGCTGACCGCGACATTTCGGCACTGGGTACGGAGATCGAGGACTATCCCGTTTTCAATGATGCCTACACGAATCCAGGCGGTCTTTTCAGGTATTTCTCGAGCGCGGGTATCGATCTCGGCGCCTTGGGTCTGTTCACGGCAAAGAGCGGAATGTTCCAGTTCGACCTGAACGTGGGATATCTTCTGCGCAATGCCGAGGGCGGCGGCCTGAGGAACAACGCGACCCTTTATAACGCCGCGTTGAGCTTCCATACCCCGGGCATCATTCCCTTCATTGAACTCAGCGGGGTCGATTACAGCGGCAAAGACCAGTTCATCACCTTCCTCGATGATTCGCTGTGGGGATACAACCAGGTCTACCTAACGCCGGGCGTGAGTTTCCGGCCGAGCAAGAACTTCCACATCAATTTCGCGGTCGATTTCCGCGTCCTGGAAGGTGAGAACACGAGTCCTTTCCCGACGGCGCAGACCGACAGTTTCAACATCACTACGGGTTGGGGCGTCGCACCGTCATGGGCCGCGACCTTCGGCTTTTCCTACACCGCCGATTTCATCCCTGAGGTGATCTTCGGTGATGTTGCCGGCCGCGTGCTCGATGACAACACGGGCGACAACCTCGTTGCCAACGTCGGCCTCTATGAGCAGGACGTGCTGGTCAAGTCCTTAGACAGCGATGCGAATGGCCAGTTCAATTTCATGCGGCTCGACCCCGGCGTCTATCAGTTGAAGGCGAACGCGGTCGATTATGAACCGTACGAAGTCGGGTTACTGGTCAAGGCCGGTGAAGTCACGCCGATCACGGTTGCGCTGAGGCCGATAGTCAAGACCGGGACACTGATCGTCAACATTGTCGATATTCAGACCAAGGAACCGGTTATGAGCAACGTGGCCGTCGGCGAAATGGCGGCCGAGAAGGTGCCGGGACGGTTCGAGAAGACACTGGATCCAGGCGCCTACCGAGTTGGTATCGTTGCTGAGGATAAGAACTATCTGCCGTACGAGAGGATAGTCAATATCGAGGCCGGTAAGATACTGGAAATCGAAGCGGCGATGGTGAAAAAGGAATTCAAGATCGTCCTGCCCGAGGTCTACTTCGAAACCGCCAAGTCGGACATCAAACCGGAATCCTACGCGGTGCTCGATGGTGCCGCCGCGACGATAAAGCACGTCTTCGAAGGCAATCCCGATGTGAAGATCGAGATCCAGGGGCATACGGACAGCCGCGGCAGCGACGCGTACAACCTGAACTTGTCGAACGATCGTGCCGGTTCAGTGAAGCAGTACCTGGTCCTCAACCACAACATCGATGCGGCCCGCTTGCTTGCGCGCGGATACGGCGAGAGCAAACCGGTTGCTTCGAACGATACTCCGGAAGGTCAGGCAAAGAACCGTCGTGTGGAATTCGTGGTCATGGAGTAGCTCTCTGCTTGGTAATAAAGAAGGGCGGGCTTTGCCCGCCCTTCTTTCTGCTGCTCTATTTCAATTGACAAGGGTTGCAATCGCGTTATAATTTATGAGTGAAAGCCTTCATCAGCGGTGCCGCGGGTGCCCTTGGCCAGGAAGTCGTGCGCCAATTGCGCCGCGCCAAAGCCAAGTTCCTGGCGACGGATATCAAGCAGCTCGATATCACCGATTTCCAGAAGACCAGCAAGGTTCTGTTCGACTACCGTCCGGACGTGATACTTCACTTTGCCGCGGTGAGCGACGTTGACGGCTGCGAGACCGACCGGGACCGGGCGCTCCGGGTCAACGGGCTGAGTACCATGGGGCTGGCGATAATCGCGAAGCGGCTGCGCGCCAAGATGCTGTACACGAGCACGAATTGTGTTTTCAGCGGCGCCGGCGAAGACGCCTATACAGAGTACAGCCGGCCCGATCCGGTAAATGAATACGGCCGGACAAAACTGCTCGGCGAATCGTACGTGAAGGACATCTGCGACCGGTATTTCATCGTCCGCACCTCCTGGCTGTTCGGCCGCAATGCTAAAACTTATTTGTCACGATTCCTCGCCGAAGAGAAAAAACCGGCTTCGATCAACGTGATCTGCGATCAGTTCGCTTCGCTGACCTATGTCGAGCACCTCGCCGAAGCAATATTGCGGATCGTTAAATCCGAGAATTACGGGATATACCACATTGTGAACAGCGGTATCGCGTCCTGGCTCGATTTCGTCTTGCGGGCAAAGAAGATCATGAGGTTCAGAACGACGATAAGGGCGATAAAGATCGAGGAATTGAACCTGCCGGCAAAACGGCCGCGCTATTCACCCCTTGCGTCGCATAACTATGAATACCTCTTTTCCTGCCAGATGAAGACATGGGAAGAAGGGCTCAATGAGTATATCACGCTGCTCCTTCGCAAACCTTGATTTTCAATGATTCCGCGTCATAATGCATGAACTTATGAAAGGCCTGATACTTGCGGGCGGTTTTGGCACCAGGTTGCGGCCCCTGACCTATACCGGCGCCAAGCAGCTCATTCCGGTTGCCAATAAACCGATCATCTACTACGGTATCGAAGCCCTGGCTAAGGTGGGCATCAAGGAGATCGGTATCGTCGTCGGCGAAACAAGGGAAGAGGTAATGAGCACGGTCGGCAACGGCGACCGGTGGCGGGTCAGGGTTGAATATATTCCACAGGAAGCGCCAATGGGTCTGGCCCACGCGATCAAGATATCGCGCGCATTTCTCGGCAATGAACCCTTCATGATGTACCTGGGAGACAACATCCTGAAGGACGATCTCGGTGCGCTGGTCACTCAGTTCGAAAAGAACCGGCCCCAGGCCCTGATCCTCTTGACCGAGGTGAGTAACCCGCGTGAATTCGGGGTGGCGGTCGTCGACGATAAAGGCGCGGTCAGCAAGTTGATCGAGAAACCAAAAGAGCCGCCCTCCAACCTTGCGCTCGTCGGCGTGTACCTCTTCGATCAGGAGATCTTCAGTGCGATCGAATACATCAAACCGTCTTGGCGCAATGAACTTGAGATCACCGATGCGATCCAGTGGTTGCTGGACAACGGACGCCGCGTCGAATCCCAGACCGTCCAGGGCTGGTGGAAAGACACGGGCAAGCCCGAGGACATAATCGACGCCAACCTGCTCGTTCTGCAGGATATCGAGCCGGATAACCAGGGCCGGGTGATCGATTCGACATTGAACGGCCGGATCAGAATAGAAGACGGCGCGCTCGTTGAGAAAAGCACGATCCGCGGCCCGGCGATAATCGGCCGGAACAGCAAGATCGTCCGCGCCTACATCGGTCCTTTCTCGTCGGTCGGCGACAACGTGACGATCGAGAATTCCGAGATCGAGTGCAGCGTGATAATGGACGGCGCGAAGATATGTAACGTCGAGACGCGGATTGACCGGTCGATCCTCGGCAAGAACGTGGTCATCAACCAGATCAGCGAATCGCCGAGAACCCACAAATTTATCCTGGGCGATCAGAGCCGCGTTGAGATAGTCAAGTGATCGGAGCAGGCAATGGCTAACAAAAATCTAATCGACGGCGTCACAATCAGGGATCTCAGGTTGATCCCGGATGAACGGGGGAGGCTCATGGAGATCCTGCGGGCCGATGACAAGGAATTCTCGAAGTTCGGTCAGGTCTACGTCACTACGGTCTATCCCGGGGTGGTTAAGGCGTGGCACTGTCATAAACTCCAGGACGATAACATGACCGCGCTGAATGGTATGGTCAAGATCGTGCTCTTCGATGACCGCGCCGACAGCCCGACGCGGGGCGCGATCAACGAGTTCTTCGTGGGCGACCACAATCACCCGCTCATTCATATCCCCAGGTACGTATGGCATGGCTTCAAGTGCATCAGCGATCATGAGGCCATGATCGTGAACGTGGTCACCGAATGCTTTGACTACGCGCATCCGGACGAATACCGGAAACCGCCCCACGGTTCGGACATCCCGTACGACTGGTCGCGCAAGGACGGCTGAACCGTATTCGCCTTGGGCGCGGTAATATGAAATTACTGGTCACCGGCGGGTGCGGTTTCATCGGCGCCAATTTCATCCGGTACTATGTCAAGAAGCACCGGTCCTGCGCCATCCTCAATGTCGACAAGCTGACTTACGCGGGCAACCTCCAGAACCTGGAGGGCATGGAAGAGCGGAAGAACTACCGGTTTGTCAGAGCGGATATCACAAACGCCGCGCAGATGAGACAGGCGTTCAGAAGGTTCAGGCCGGATGCGGTCGTTAACTTCGCGGCGGAAAGCTTTGTCGACCGCAGCATTGCCGCGCCGGCGGCATTTTTGAAGACGAATTTCCTCGGCGTCGGCGTGCTGCTGAACTGCGCGCTCGAATATGGCGCCACCAGGTTCCTCCAGGTATCGACCGACGAGGTCTACGGTTCGATATTGAAGGGTAAATTCCATGAGCGGTCGGTCATTGATCCGTCGAGTCCCTATTCGGCAAGCAAGGCGGCAGCAGACGGTCTGGTCATGGCCTTCCACCGGACATATGGCCTGCCGGTCTTGATCACCCGTTCTTCAAACAACTACGGCCCGTATCAATTCCCGGAGAAGTTAATCCCCCTGATCATCTCGAATGCGCTCAACCACCAGAAGATCCCGGTATACGGCGACGGGCTGCACGTGAGGGACTGGCTCTATGTCGGGGATAACTGCCGGGCCATTGACCTTGTGCTGCACAAAGGCAGGACCGGCGAGATCTACAATATCGGCGCGCAGTACGAGCGGACCAACCTGTACGTTGTAGAAAAGATACTGCGGATATTGAACAAACCCCTGGGCCTGATCGAGCACGTGAAAGACCGTCCAGGCCATGACCGCCGCTATGCCGTATCCATTACCAAGATAAAAAAGCAGCTGGGCTGGCAGCCATCCGTGTCGTTTGAAGCCGGGCTGAGCAAGACGATCGACTGGTACGAGCATAATCGGTCGTGGATTGAAAACACCCGGACCGGCGCCTACCGCAGTTTCTACAGGAAGTACTACTCAGGCCTCGGACTCAAAAACTTCTGAAATCCTAAATCCTAAATTCCAAATCCTAAACAATACCAAAATACCAAATCACAAACTCCAAACCGTTACACGCCTGTCATTGCGTCTATGAGAAGAAGTCAAGTCCCTTTCTTGTGCCGTAAGAGCTTT
>JACUUY010000035.1 GCA_014859085.1 Caldifarciminota bacterium | reverse complement strand
ACACCCATTATATCCATTTCTGCCTAAGCGTTGCACTTGCTTATTGAACTCGGGAGGGCAAAGAGCAGAAAAAAGCAAGGGTTTTGTATCGCGATGAGAGACGATATAAAAAGCGTGTTCGCGAATGCGCAAGCCGAGCTCAAGCAGGGCTTATTAGAGGTGTGTATTCGTTAACAGAACCAACCAGGTTGGGTTGGAGGGGAGCAGGATCTGCGACAGGTTGGGATTCTTGACGGTAGCGCGAATCTATGTATAATTGGAGCGGAGTGCAGATGCCCAAAATGAAAGCCGTAGCCAAGACCAGACCCGCGCCCGGCGCGGAGATCATCGAAATGGAGATCCCCCGGCCCGGACCCGACCAGGTCCTGGCCAAGGTGCTGGCGACTTCGATCTGCGGCACCGATCTCCATATTTTCGAATGGAATGAATGGGCGCAGAACCGCATCAAGCGGTTGCCCCAGGTCATGGGCCATGAGCTGTGCGGGGAGATCGTTGAGCTCGGCGCGCAGGTGAAGAACCTGAAACAGGGCGATATCGTCTCGGCCGAGACCCACATCGCGTGCGGCCACTGCTATCTCTGCCATACCGGCAACGGGCACATCTGCGTCAACGGGAGCATCTTCGGCGTGGACATCGACGGCGTCTTTGCCGAATACGCGCTCGTCCCGGCCGCCAATGTCTGGGTCCTGGACCGCCGGATACCGAAGGACTTTGCCTCGGTCATGGAACCCCTGGGCAACGCGGTGCACACCGTGCTGGCCGGCGAGATCGCGGGCAACCGCGTGCTCGTCACGGGCTGCGGCCCGATCGGCCTGATGTCGGTTGCCGTTGCGCGCCTCTGCGGCGCGACCACGATCATCGCCACCGAGATCAACGAATACCGGATCGGCCTGGCGAAGAAAGCCGGCGCCGATCTCGTGCTCGATCCCAAAACCGACAAAGTCGTGGAACGCGTGCTCGAAGCGACCGAGGGATTGGGCGTCGACGTCGTCTTAGAGATGTCGGGCAACCCTACCGCGATCATCGATGCTTTTGCCGCGCTGAGACCGGGTGGACGCTACTCGATCCTCGGCATCCCGGACAAGCCCATGGAGATCGACCTCGGAAAACACATCGTCTTCAAGTACGCCACGGTGCAGGGGATCAACGGCCGGTTGATGTTCAGTACGTGGCACAAGACGACGCGGTTCTTGAGCTCGGGCCGGCTCGACCTCGAACCCCTCATCACCCACCGCCTGCCCCTGGTCGAATACGAAAAGGGAATGGAGTTAATGAAACGGGGCGATTGCGGCAAGATCCTGCTCTACCCCTAACGCCGTAACGCGATGATCCAGGGTTTAGGCATCGACCTGCTCGCCGTTAGAAGATTCTCGGCACTGGAGGACAAAGAGGCGTTTTGCCGGAGCGTCTTCACCGCCGCTGAGACCGGTCTGGTCGGCCGAGCACCAGACCGCGACCGCTGCGCCGCGCTCTTGTTCGCGCTGAAAGAAGCGGCGCTCAAGGCCCTGGGCTGCGGCCTCTATTTCGGTTCTTTCTGGCGCAACATTGACATCGGCCGCGATTCGTCCATGAGAACGGGCGGCGCGATCGAACAAATGGCCGCAAAAAAAGCGGTCGGCAAGATCCACAATTCTGCGGCGTGCACCGGGAAACATGCACTCTGCATCGTGCTGCTCGAGTCGAATGATTAGTCTTCAGGAGGTATGGTAATGAGCAATATCGGTTCATACGACAAGCGATACGGGAATTTTGACTGGAAGATCTCGGCCGATGAACTCGAATACGGCAAGGACGGCATGTATAACATAGCCTACTACTGCAGCGATCGGATCGTGGAAAAGGGGTTCGGCGGCCGGATGGCAATGATATGGGAAAGCTTCAAGGGCGAGATCAGGCGATTCACCTATGATGACATCCGCGTTTACAGCAACACTTTTGCCGCATTCCTGAAAGACACGGGTATCGAACGCGGCGACCGGGTATGCATCTTCATGGACCGCATCCCCGAATTGTATATTTCTTTCCTGGGCATTCTGAAGCTCGGCGCGATCACCCAGCCGCTCTTCTCCGCTTTTGGCGAGGAAGCGCTCTTCACCCGGCTGGAGGACGCCGGGACAAAAGCCATCCTCACGACCAGGAAGCATGCCGGCAAAGTCCGCCGGATCAAGGACCGGCTGCCGGCCCTGAAACACGTGATCGTGGTCGATGGTGACGCGCTGAGTCTGAAACCGGGCGAGATCGCCTTCAATATGGAGAAGGCGGTGCGCTTCGACAGTTTTGACATTGACCGGGCCGGGCCCGAAGTGCCGTCGGTGCTCCACTATACCTCGGGCACGACCGGACAACCGAAAGGCGCGATGCACGTGCACTCATCGCTCTTGGCCCAGTACCTGACCGCGAAGTGGGTCCTCGACATCACCCCGGACGATATATACTGGTGCACGGCCGACCCCGGGTGGGTCACGGGCACGAGTTACGGCATCATCGGACCCTGGTCATGCGGGGTGACCCAGGCCGTTCTCGACTCAGGGTTCAGCACGCAGAAATGGTACCAATTCATCGAAAAACACCGGGTGACCGTTTGGTACTCGGCGCCGACCGCGATCCGCCTGCTCATGAAAGACGGTAATGCCGTGGTCGAGCAGCACGACCTGAGCTGCCTGCGCCACCTAATCAGCGTCGGCGAACCCCTCAACGCCGAAGCCGTGGTCTGGTCTGAACAGACATTCGGCAAACCGTTCCATGATTCCTACTGGCAGACCGAAACCGGCGCCATCGTCATCACGAACTATCCGGGCATGAAGATCAAGCCCGGGTCCATGGGCAAGGCATTCCCGGGGATCATTGCGACCGTCGTCGATCAGCGGACGTTCCAGCCGATCACGACCCCGGGCACGGTCGGTCTGATTGCGCTCAAACCTGGTTGGCCCTCGATGTTCCGCGCCTACTGGGGCAACGAAGAGATGTACCGGAGTAAGTTTAGGAACGGCTGGTACATCTGCGGCGACCGGTCGAGCATCGATGCCGAAGGTTACTTCTGGTTTGTCGGACGCGACGATGATGTGATCAACACGGCCGGCCACCTGGTCGGGCCGTTCGAGATCGAATCGGCATTGCTGGAACACGAGGCGGTTGCCGAATCAGCGGCGGTCGGGAAACCGGACCCGGTGAACATGGAAGTGGTCAAGGCCTTTGTCGCCCTGAAGCCGGGGTATGAGCCCGATGCCGACATGGAACTGAGCATCATGAATTTCATCCGCAAGAAACTCTCGCCTTTGGCCATGCCCCAGGAGATCGAGTTCGTCGACTCGCTCCCCAAGACCCGCAGCGGCAAGATCATGCGGCGCCTGCTTCGGGCAAAGGAGTGGGGGCAGGAGATCGGCGATGTGTCAACTTTGGAAAATGATTGAAAAAAGGGAGATCCAATGAACGAAGAATTGAAGAAAACAATCATTGAATACATTAAACGGGAATACCTCGAAGAAGACGCGCCGGAAGAAGTCAATGAAAGCACGCCGCTGATCTCGGGCGGCATCGTCGATTCATTCAGCATGGTTTCGCTCAAGACCTTCCTCGAGAAGAAATTCAGCATCAAGATCCCGGATGATAAAGCGACACCCGAGGCTTTTGACTCGGTGAACAACATCATGAATCTACTGAAGGAATTCAACGTCACGTAGGAGGCAGCATGGCCTACAGCGATAAAGCAAGGGGCTACTACGACAGTGAAATAAAGGGCATCCAGGGCGCCGGGACCTTCAAGGAAGAGCGGTTCATCGCATCGCCGCAAGCGGCGAATATTACAGTCGAGTTTCCCGCCGGCGCGCCGCACAAGGAAGTGCTTAATTTCTGCGCCAATAACTACCTGGGCTTATCCAGCCATCCCGACGTCGTGGCGGCCGCCCACGAGGGACTGAAAGAGCGCGGCTACGGCATGTCGTCGGTCCGCTTCATATGCGGCACCCAGGATATTCATAAGGAACTGGAGCAGAAGTTGACCGGGTTCCTGGGCACCGAGGACACGATCCTCTTTCCATCGTGCATGGACGCCAATGCCGGCGTCTTCGATGTCGTGCTCGATAAGGAAGACGCCATGATCGCGGACCGGCTGGTCCACGCTTCGATCGTCGATGGCATGAGGCTCTGCAAAGCCCAGCTCTTCAATTACAAGCATTCGAACATGGAACACCTCGAGGAGAAATTGAAAGAAACCCAGGACTGCCGCTTCCGGCTGATCATCACCGACGGCGTCTTCTCGATGGACGGCGACATTGCCAAACTGGACGAAATATGCGACCTCGCCGACAAGTACGACGCAATGATCCTGGTCGACGACTCGCATGCTTCCGGCTTCATGGGCAAGACCGGACGGGGCACCCATGAACACTGCGGGGTAATAGGGCGCATCGATGTGATCACGACCACCCTGGGCAAGGCGCTGGGCGGCGCTTCGGGCGGATGCGTGAGCGGCCGCAAAGAGATCGTTGAACTCTGCCGCCAGCGGGCGCGTCCCTATCTCTTCTCCAATACCGTGCCGCCGGTCATCGTGGCCGCGGCGTCCAAGGTGATCGATATCATCAGCAATACGACCGACCGCCGCGACAAGCTCGAGCAGAACACAATATACTTCCGGGAGAAAATGACCGCGGCCGGGTTCGATATCAGGGAAGGCATCCACCCCATCGTGCCGATCATGCTGTACAACGCCAAGCTGGCGCAGGACATGGCGCGCGACCTTTACGGTGAAGGCATCTACGTCATCGGTTTTTCTTTCCCGGTCGTGCCCAAGGGCCAGGCCCGGATCCGGGTCCAGCTCTCGGCCGGCCACGAAAAAGAACACATTGACCGGGCGATCGCGGCATTCACCAAGATCGGCGACAAGTACAAGATCCTGGGTAAGAAAAAGAACGAGATAATAGAAATGTACGGCCTCTAGCAAATGCTAATCTCTAAATCCGAAATCCTAAACAATTTCAAAATCCGAAGCACGAATGATCCAAACCGTTTTGGATTTGGTTATTTGATATTAGGATTTGTTTCGGATTTCGTGCTTAGGATTTAGGATTTTCTGTGCGGTATTCAAGTGATGTCATAGTGATCGGCGGTGGCATCGTCGGCTGCGCGGTCGGTTACTACCTGACGAAGAAGGGACTGAAGGTCAACCTATTGGAAAAGGATTACCTGACGGCCGGTTCCACGGGCCGGTGTATCGGCGGCATCCGGCAGCAATTCTCGACCGAATTGAGCATCAAGGTCGCGATGGAATCTATGAAGAAATTCGCCGCGCTGCACGAGGACCTCGGCACCGATGTCGAGTTCCATCAGGGCGGATATCTTTTTCTCGCGCACGGCGAAGAGAAAAAACAGACCTATCTGAACCTCATCCGCATCCAGCAGGCGATGGGGTTGGACGTGACTTTCATCGGCATCGAGGATATCGTGAACCTCGTGCCGGGCATCGATACAACAGATCTCGTGGGCGGCGCGTATTGTCCCAGCGATGGACAGGCCAATCCCTTTCTGGTCGTGGACGGTTACGCCCGCGGCATCCGCAGCAGGGGCAACGTCCTCACCGGCAAAGAAGTCACCGCGATCAACCTGGACAAGGACCGGGTCGTCTCGGTGACCACCCGGGATAACGAAACATACTACGCTCCGGTCGTCGTCAACGCGGCGGGCCCGGGCGCACGGAACGTGGCACGAATGGTCAATGTCGATATCCCGATCTGTCCGGAACGCCACGAGGCTATGATCACCGAGCAGATGGAACGGTTCTTCGATATGATGATCGTCGACTACCGGGCCGACGGATGCTACTTCAATCAAAAATGGAATAAAGGAAGCATTATCGGGTGCTACACGCCCGTGCCGAACGTTCCGGGGCAGGATCTCGGTACGTCCTTCGAGTTTGCCCGGGAGATGGGACGCCGCATGGCGCGTCTGATACCCCGACTAAGCAATACGAAGATCATACGCCAATGGTCGGGCAGTTACGAGATGACGCCCGACGGTAATCCGATCCTCGACCGGTCGAATGTCGGCGGTTTCTGGATCGTGGGCGGCATGTGCGGCCATGGCTTCATGCTCGCGCCGGAGATCGGCTGGCTTGCCGCCGAGTACATAAGCGAGGGCCGGCCGCCGTACGCGATCGATGCGTTGAGACTTAGCCGTGATTTTGCCGGACGCGAGGTTATGAAGTGATCAACTTTGTCGCCGGCAAGAAAGACAAGACGACCCAGGCGCGCACCGGGCAGTTGAAAACAAAGCATTACGACGTGCCGACGCCGAACTTCATGCCCGTTGCCACCCAGGCAACGGTCAAGACGCAATCCCCCGCTGACCTGAAGAAGATCGGCGTCCAGATCATCATCTGCAATACCTATCATTTGATGTTGCGACCCTCTTCCGCGGTGATCGGCCAGCTCGGCGGATTGCACCGCTTCATGAACTGGGACCGCGCGATCCTGACCGATTCGGGAGGTTTTCAGGCATATTCCCTGGCCGAACTGCGGAAGGTGAACGACGAAGGGATCGAATTCTCCTCACACCTCGATGGCTCGCGCCACTTCCTGACCCCGGAAAATGCGGTCCAGATACAGGAGGAATTGAAACCCGATGCCGCTATGTGTCTCGACATATTCAGCGCCTACCCGACCGAATTCCTTGAAGCCCGGATCGCAGTCGAGCGCACCGTCCATTGGGCCAGGCGGAGCCTTGCCGTAAAAAAAAAGTACCGCTATTCAGCATCGTCCAGGGGGCGACCTACAAGAACCTCCGCCGTGAATGCGCCCGGCGTCTCGTGGAATTGGACTTTCCCGGCCATGCCATCGGCGGCCTGATGATCGGCGAGCCATCAGCCGTGACGAATGAGATCGTCCACGAGGTCAGCCAGGTCCTGCCCGCGGAAAAGCCCCGTTATCTAATGGGTTGTGGTTTCCCCGAGGACATAATCGAAGCCGTCGCTCACGGCATCGATCTTTTTGACTGCGTGCTGCCGACCAGGAATGGCCGGACCGGCACGGCATTCACTTCCCGCGGCAAGGTCATTGTGAAGGCCAGCCGGTACGCCACTGACCGGGCGCCGCTCGACCGGAATTGCGACTGTTATACCTGCCGCAATTTTTCGCGCGCATACCTGCGGCATCTCTTCAACACCGGCGAGGCGCTGGCCGGACGCCTGGTGAGTTTTCATAATCTGTATTTTTACACACAGCTGATGTCCGAGATCCGGATGAACATCAGGAAGGGCACCTATGCGGAATTCTCGGCAAGAACACGGCGGCGGTTCGATTTTCGGACCCCTTAGGATGGCTCATCATGCTGCGTGAGCCGCGTCTTTCTCGCTGTGTAGCATAAAAAGCACAAAAGTACTTGTTTCTGAGCAGGTTTCCGAACTCTCCTCTTGACATAAAATGAATTACATATATAATTACACAATTAAATGTGAAAAGGAGTCAACATGTTCGGGAGAAAGAAAAAGATTCTTGGTCTTGATATCGGCTCAAGTCAGACAAAAATAATAGAACTTAGCGCAGGTAAGAGCAGAAAGTTGGTAAATTATGGGATATCGAAGGTCTTGCCTGACGCTATAGTCGAAGGTGAAATAATCGATCGGGAAGCGGTCTTGGATTCCATAAGAACATTGATTGAAACCAGAGGGTTTTCGACCAGGGACGTCGTTCTCGGCATCGCGGGAAGGGACGTGATCATAAAAAGGATAACGATGGACCGCATGAGCGAAGCCGACACGCGGGAACAGATCAAATGGGAGGCCGAGCAGTACGTTCCATTTGACACCAACGAGGTGACGCTCGATTTCGATGTCGTCAATCCGAACTTCGGCGAGAACCAGCAAGAAGTCATTCTCGTTGCCGCGAAGAACGAGCTCATCAACAACATGACCTCTCTGCTGCGGGATCTCAATCTCACGCCGGTCATTATCGACACCACGGCTTTTGCGCTCCAGCACGTTTACGAGTATAACTACGAAGTCGTCACCGATGAGGTCATATGTCTCATCCACATCGGCGCCGGCATGACCGTGATCAATGTCATAAAGGGTGGTTCGAGCCTGTCCGCGCGCGATGTCTACTATGGTGTCAACGCATATATCAGCAAGCTCCAGAAGGAAGTGGGCTTCAATTACGAGGATGCGGCGAATGCCGCCAAGGGAACGGTGCCGGTTGGCGTATCCCAGGATTCGATCCAGGGCGTATTTGAATCCTTTGTCAACGACCTCGGAACGCATATCGAAAGAAGCCTGCAATTCCTCTCCACGGTCACGAGCGAGGAAAAGGTAAGCCGCATGTACATATCCGGCGGCGGCTCCCTGATACCCAATCTGACCGATTATCTGAAGCGCCGGTTCGGCATCCCGATCCAGACCTTCAATCCCTTCAAGAATATCATTTACGATCCCAATATTTTTGCCCCAATGGGGGCAGATTTGGTTGGTCCAATCCTGGCCCAGGCTGTTGGGTTAGCATTAAGGGGGGAATGATGATCAGAATAAATCTGGCCCCGCTACTGAGAAAAGGCCGTGCTCCCAAGGCGCGGGCACCGAAAGCGCCCCGTCCCGGGATCAAGATTCCACCCATCCAGACGGCGATCGTTTACATCCTCGGCATTGTGATCGTGGCGCTCATCGTGATCTTGCTGTTGGTGAATCAAAACATCAAGATGCGCAATTTGAACACCAATATCGGGCAACTCAACGCGAAGCTCGAAGAACTCAAAGTGTACAAGGCCGCAGTGGACAGTCTTGAGAGACGTGAGCGAGAACTTGCAGCCCTGATCGCGCCCATCCGGTACCTCAACAAAAACCGGTTCTTCATCGCCCATGTCCTGGATGAAATAGCGGACCGCGTACCTGATTTCACGTGGCTGACAATGCTCAGCGCAGATTCGACAAAAATGGATATAAAAGGAATAGCGGCTTCGAACTTGCTTGTCGCCGATTTCATGAACCGTCTCGAGGAATCACCCTATATATATGATGTTGACCTGTCGATACTCGAGAAAAAAGTGATCGAAAAACAGGAAATGATGGAATTCACCCTGACGGCGAATGTCGGCATCGATACGGTGGCAAGGAGGGAACAATGAATTTCAGGGAGCGGAAAACGCAACAATTATTTTTCTTCCTGATCATCCTGATCGTCGTGCTGATCCTGTTCTTCAGGTTTCCGTACAAGACGAACAATGAAAAACTGGATGGTCTGAGAACAACCAGGGATTCATTGCAGATCGAAGTACAGAAGGCCGAGGCCGCGCGTATTCGACTGCCCGAACTCCAAGAGAAGATCGCACGCCTCGAAGTCGAATGGGAAAGAGCTAAAGAGATGCTACCGACCGATAAGGAAATACCGTCGCTGATCCAGCAGATCTCCAATTCCGGGATAAAAGCAGGTGTGAGTTTTCAGTTGTTCAAACCGAGCGCCGTAACGCAGAAAACAAACTATTCTGAGATCCCTGTCCAGATCAAAGTGAACTGCGGCTATCACCAGCTGGGTAGATTCCTCTCCAATGTTGGCAATCTCGCGAGGATCGTCAACGTTCCCGCAATCAAAATCACGGCTGGAAAAGATCGCAGCGTGGAAGCGGAACTAAGAACGCTCACCTACACCGTAGCAAAAGAAAAGGGGGTGCAAAGTGGTATCCCACGTCGCCGGTAGCCTTTTATGTCTGATTTTGTTCAATCAAACACCAGCAACGCCAGTCGCGGCAGACACTTTGTTCCCGGTCGAGCAGTGGCAATACAATATCAAGGGGAGACGCGATCCCTTCCTGCCATTGATCGGAACCGACCTGTCCCGCGGCGGCGTAGCCAGCCACCTTAGTGTCGAGAACCTGACCCTGATCGGTGTCCTGTGGGGTGACCGTGGTTATTATGCGTTGGTGAAAGACGGCGTCAACCAGGGGTATATTCTGAAAAAAGGTGACCGTGTCGTCGGTGGTAAAGTCGGCGAAATAAACCGCGATGGGGTAATATTCGACATGACGCAGGCTGGAGTTACAACCAAGTATGAATTGAGACTTCAAGAGAAGCAAAGGAGGTAGAAAATGAAAAGGGCGGTTGTCTTAGCTTTGTTAATTTCCATGGCAAGTGGTGCGGTGATCGGTGATGTGGTCATAACCCCCGAGGACGTTAACACCAAGATCATCGTCAAAGCAGATGCGCCATTCGTTGCCAATTCCTTTTCCCTCAAGAACCCATCAAGGATCATCATCGATTGCTCAATGGCTTCAAGCCCGCTCGTGGGCAAGAAATTCACGGCCAACCGCGGCGGCATCACGGAATTATCGATCACCGGATTCACCGAACAGCCAGACCTCGTCCGCGTCATCGGTACGCTGGACCGTGATTATTCTTTCCTGACATCGACCGAGGGGAATAATTTCGTGGTTACCTTGCTTGCCGGCGCGCCGAGCGCTTTCGCTGAATGGCAGGCGGGCATGGCATCCCCGGCGCCCACGATGCCGACCGAAGAAGGACAGCCCCCGGTCCTGCCGGCCCAGAAACCGACGGCAACCGTGACCGGCCGCCCGATCTCTTGCGATTTCGAAGACGCTGACATACTGACCATCCTGCGTGCGCTTTCAGAATACGCCGGCGTCAATATCGTCGCGGGCAAGGATGTCAAGGGGACCGTCACCGTGCGCCTGCACAATGTTCCCTGGCGGCGCGCGCTGGATATTATATTGCGCGCATCGGGCTATGCGTACCGCGAAGATCCGGGCGTAATTCGTGTTGACACGGCGGATAATCTCGAAAAGCAGGATTACGATCTGCCGGTCAGTTCCAAAGTCTACAAGCTGGAATTCGCGGATCCGGCCAAGATGCTCGACAAGGTTTCGGCCATGACTTCGCCCAAAGGCAAGGCGCACGTCGATGTCCGGACGAATTCGATCGTCGTTACCGAAGTCGCGCCGGTGCATGACCGGATCATCCAGCTCATCAGATTGCTCGATACACCCACGCCGCAGGTTGAAATACTGGTCAGGGTCGTCGACATGGATGTCACGGTGACAAGATCCCTGGGCATAAACTGGACCCTCCAGGGATTGGAAAGCAGGATCCTGCGCGCTGATGTCACATCCAATCCGACACCGCAGGTCGCGGGGTTCGGCGTCTTCAATATCGGCACCGTGCCCTCGCTGGCGCAGGTATCGGCCACGATAAATATGCTCGAAGAAATCGGTAAAGCACAGACCATCTCGGCGCCCCGTGTTTCCGCCATCGATAACGAAAAAGCATCGATCCTCGGTGGCCAGAGATTCGGCATCCCCACCCTGGACATCTCTGGAAACACGGTAATCCAGTTCTATGAAGTCGGCACCAAGCTCGAAGTGGTACCCCACATCAACTCGCTGGAAGAAATCACGATGGAAATCCACGCTGAAGTGAGCGAACTCGACCGTGCTTCGGCGCTTGCCGGACGTCCGATCATCACGACCTCTGAGGCGGATTCCAAAGTGCTCGTGGCCGATGGCAACACGGTGGTTATCGGCGGTTTCATCCGCCGGAGAGAGACAAAACAAGTGCGGGGCATACCGATCCTGAGGAGCATACCGATCCTCGGCGCCTTGTTCAGAGAGACTACCACGGCCGTCGAAGATCGCGAACTGTTGATCTTCATCACGCCGACCATTATCAGGGGTTAGGTTCTAAGCGGCGTTCGCTGAAGCATAAGCAACCCGGGCAATCCAATGCGCATCGTCGGAGGGGTGTGTAAAAGGCGTTCATTAAAGGTGCCGGCCAAAGGCGTGCGGCCGACCAGGGGAATGATCCGTGAGGCCGTTTTCAACATCCTCGGTGATCGGATCGTGGATGCCGAAGTCCTGGATATCTTTGCCGGCAGTGGCGCATTGGGCATCGAGGCTCTTTCGCGAGGCGCAAAACACTGTACGTTCATTGAAAAGAGCGCGCGCGTTCTGCGCGCCAATATCGCAAGCCTCTCGCTCAAAGAACAGACAACGGTCCTTGCCGGCGATTTTCGCCCGGCATTGCGCCGTCTAAAAGGCCGCAATTTCGATGTGGTCTTCGCCGATCCTCCGTACAAAATGGATTACGTACAGCCCACGATCGAGTTAATCGTAAGACACACGCTGCTTGCGAGGGATGGGATGATCGTTGTTGAACACTCGTCGATCGAGGATCTTTCCCTGCCGGATGAACTGACGGCCATCAAGAAAAAACAATATGGCACCACTTCAATATCATACATTGTTCACAGAATTCAGTGAACCTACAATCACTGAATACACTGAAAGGACACAGTTCAGTGCTTTCGGTGGTGGCATCTTCAGTGGTATCCGGTTCAGTGCATGCAGTGGCGCTGTATTCAGTGAATTCAGTGTCTCGATGCATTGCTTTTCAGTGTTTTCAGTGGATTCTCGTTCAGTGAATTCAGTGTCATGAGGAAAGCCATCTACGCCGGGACGTTCGACCCGATAACCTACGGTCACATCGACGTCATCTCGCGGGCGACCAGGATCTTTGAACGGGTCATTGTCGGCGTCAGCGCCGGCCCCAAAAATACGCTCTTCACGCATGAAGAAAGAACGCAGCTCGTCCGGGCGGTGTTCAGGCGCCACCGAAGGATCGACGTAGTCGGCTTTTCGTCGCTGCTGGTTGATTTCGCCAGTAAGACGGGGGTACAGACCATAATCCGCGGCATGCGCGCCGTTTCCGATTTTGACTATGAATTGCAGTTAACGCTCATGAACCGCAAACTGGCGCCGGGAATCGAAACCATCTTTCTGATGCCCTCGGAAAGACATATCTTCGTGAGTTCTTCGCTCGCTAAGGAGATCGCGGCCCTCAATGGCGATATTTCGGAACTGGTGCCGGCGCTGGTCGCAAGAGCGTTGAAGAAGAAATTCCGTACTGGTTAGCGCCGATCCTCCCGCTCGCTCTGTAGTAACCACGCCTGTCTGTAAGGCAGCGCGATCCACTATCATCGCCGCGCCGTTGACTTCATGGCGATATTCATTATACTTTCGAAAAATGAAATTCATCGACGAAGCGACTGTTATTGTCGAATCGGGAGCGGGCGGTAACGGCTGCGTCTCTTTCCGGCGCGAGAAATTCGTCCCGCGGGGCGGACCCGACGGCGGCAACGGCGGCAGCGGGGGTTCGGTATTCCTCATCGGCAGTAAAGACCTCGAGACCCTTTACGATCTGAAGGTGAAGCCCCATTACCGCGCGGACCGGGGCCAGCACGGCAAGGGCAAGAACATGCACGGCAGAAGCGGGCAGGATGTCTTGATCCAGACCCCGATGGGGATCGTTGTCCAGGACGGGGATGCAGTGATCGGTGAGATCATGCACCACGGCGAGATGCTGAACGTCGCCCGCGGCGGCCGGGGCGGCCGCGGCAACGCGCATTTCGTCTCAGCCACGAACCGGGCACCGAGACGGGTCGAGCCGGGCGCGCCGGGCGTGAAAAGGAAACTGAAGATCGTGCTCAAGCTGATCTCGGACATCGGCATCGTCGGTCTGCCCAATGCCGGTAAATCAACGCTCCTGCGGGCAATGACCAATGCCCGGCCGCGGATCGGCCGCTATCCGTTCACGACCTTGAGCCCGAATCTCGGCGCGCTCAGGGATAAGACAACGAACACGAGCATAATAATCGCCGATATGCCCGGCATCATCGAAGGCGCGCACCGGGGTAAGGGCATCGGGCTGCAATTCCTGAGGCATATCGAGCGAACCAACCTCCTGGTGGTGGTCATCGATGCCTCGGCATCCGATCTAGCGCGCCAGTACGAAACGCTGCTCGGTGAATTCGCCAAATACGATCCCCGGTTGCTGAAAAAACCGAGGGTTGTCGTCCTCAACAAGATCGACCTGCTCGACCACGCGCCCGCGCTCGACGTTCAGGAAAGAGTGTTTTGCGTCTCCGCGCTGAAGGGTACCGGCGTGGATATGCTCATCGCGTATCTGCAAAATGCGAATTAGACTGCAGCAGGACAGCGACACCATAATGAATATCCTGAAATCGGACAATATCGAACGGAAATTGAAGATCCTCGATAAGATCGACGGCGTCGACGAGAAACAAAGCATCAAGATCTTGATCAAGATGCTTGAAGACCGGTCGTGGTGCATGCGGGAAAAAGCCGCAAACCGGCTCGTTGCGTACGGCCCGAGGATCAGCTCGCGCCTCCAGCGCCTCCTGAAAAAAGGCTACTGGTACACGCGCGCTTCGGCCTGCATGGCCCTCGGCGAGATCGGTGATGCGCATGCCATCGAACCCATCATCGCGCTCTATCTAACCGATGAGAATCCCACAGTCTTGAAAGAGGCATGCGGCGCGCTCGTGAAACTGGCACAGAAGAAAACAAAAAAATTCGCCCAGGCCATCCAACGAATCCAGCTTCTGCCCGGCGACCTGCAAAGGATCCTCCTCATGCTGGAGAAGAATGACATCGAATTGAGGAACACGATAAAAAAACTGACCGCAAACGTAGATGAATGACGAAACGCTTGAACTGCTACATCTCCTTTCGATAGAGAAATTGACTGCCAGGGATCTTCACGCGCTCCTCGACCGGTTCGGCTCGGCCTGGAAGGCGATATCCGCGCCGCAGCATGAAACAGGCAGCCACGTGGGTCCTGAGATCGCGCGCGAGATAGCGTCGTTCACTGCAACCGATGCCCTGCACAGAAAGAGCAGGAAGCTCGAGCAGGCGGGGGTCAGGGTAATGCCGTACTACTCGCCGGAATACCCGCCATGGCTGGCCCGCATCGATTCCTTTCCTCCGGTGATCTTCATCCGGGGTATTATCCGGCCCGCGGACGAAGCGGCCATTGCCGTGATCGGCACCCGGGGTGCAACGGTCTACGGCAAGGAGATCGCGCGCAACTTCGCCGCGGCATTTGCCCGCGCCGGCGTGACCGTGATCAGCGGTATGGCGCGGGGCGTCGATACCGCGGCGCATCTGGGGGCGCTCGAGAACAACGGACGCACGATCGCCGTCCTGGGCACCGGCATCGACATCTGCTACCCGCCGGAGAACGCGCGGCTCATGACCGATATCGGAAATGCGGGCGCGGTGGTTTCAGAATTCAACCCCGGCACGCCGCCCTATGCGCACAATTTCCCGCGGCGTAATCGCATCGTTTCCGGCCTGGCAAAGGCCGTGGTCGCGATAGAAGCAAGAGAGAAGTCGGGCGTGATGAATACCGTGAAGTGGGCGCTCGACCAGAACAAGGACGTTTTTGCAGTACCGGGCAATATCTATTCAAAGACCTCTTACGGGACGAACCGTTTGATAAAGGATGGCGCCATACCGGTAACATCCCCGGAAGAGGTGCTCGACTATCTCGGAATGACGCACACGAAATTGGAACGGACAACGAGAGAGTTGCTTTCGGACAAGAACGAGAAAAATATCTGGGAAGCGCTGTCCCACGAACCGATATACCTCGACGCGCTTGCCGAGAGGTTGAACCAGCCGACGAGCGTCATATTGAGTATCCTGCTTTCGCTGGAGATCAAGGGCTATGTTAAACAACTCCCCGGCATGGCGTTCGTCAGGAGTTTTGAATGATGCCGGCAATCAGAGGCCGGGACCGGAAAGTTATATACTACAGGCTATAGAGATCGAGCCCGGTGGACCGGTCACGTCCCCATCGTCCATGACGATAGATACCTCCGCTGTTCAGGAGTGAGCCGGTCGATCCCGATCCCCATCGACTTCAACTTCAGGCGGGCGATCTCCTGGTCAAGGTCCAGGGGGAGGCGATACACCTCATTCGCCAGGTCACCACGCTGGAGGATGTACTCGACGGCCAGTGCCTGATTGGCGAATGACATATCCATCACCATCGCCGGATGCCCTTCGGCCGCCGCGAGATTGACCAGCCTGCCTTCGGCGAGAAGGTATAACCGCCGGCCATTCTTCAATTTGTATTCCTCGCACGAGTTCCTTATCAGCCGCTTGCGGACGGTGATGTTCTTCAAACCAATCTTGTCGATCTCGACGTCGAAGTGCCCCGAATTCGCGATGATCGCACCGTCCTTCATCTTCAACATGTGTTCCTTTCTTATTACATTGATATTGCCGGTGACGGTGACGAAGACATCGCCCGCGGCGGCCGCCTCGGACATCGGCATCACGGTGTAGCCGTCCATGCGCGCTTCCAGCGCCTTGACCGGGTCGACCTCGGTTACGATCACCTGGGCGCCCATGCCCTTGGCCCGCATTGCCAGACCGCGGCCGCACCAGCCGTAACCCGCCACGACGAAATTACCGCCGCTGATCAGAATGTTGGTCGCGCGCAGGATCCCGTCGATCGTCGACTGCCCGGTGCCATAGCGGTTGTCGAACAGATACTTGGTCAGGGAATCGTTCACCGCGATGATCGGAAAATTCAGCACGCGGTTCTTCTCCATCTGTTTGAGGCGTATGACGCCGGTCGTCGTTTCCTCGGTGCCGCCGATGATCCCGGCCAGTCTCTGTTTGTGGACCGTGGAAATGAGGTCGGCCCCGTCATCGATCAATACTTCGGGCCGGCGGGCGATCACCCGGTTCATGTTCGCGTAGTACTCCTTCCTCGAATCACCGCGGCACGCGTAGACGCTGATATTGTCCGCAACCAGAGCGGCCGCGACATAGTCCTGCGTCGACAATGGATTCGAGGCACAGAGCATGACCTCGGCCCCGCCGTCGCGCAACGTCCGCATCAGGTTCGCCGTTTCCGTCGTTACGTGCAGGCAGCAACCGACACGCCGGTTCCGGAACGGCTTCTCCTTCTTCATTCTCTCGCGGATGAGCCGCAACACCGGCATCTTGGCATCTGCCCAGTCGATCTTCCGCTGGCCTTCAGGCGTCAGCGCTATGTCACGGATCCTGCTGTCGGTCACTCCTCTTCTCTTCATTATATACCTGCCTCGCGCTTTATCGCTTCTGCCATGTCGCACAATTCCCAGCTGAAACCCTCCTCTTCGCGGCCGAAATGGCCGTAGCATGCGGTCCGGCGGTATATCGGACGCCGCAGATTCAGCTTGTCGATCATGCCCTGGGGCGTGAAATCAAACAACTTGCGCAGGATCGCGACGATCTTGCGCTCTTCTATCCTGGACGTTCCGAAGCTGTTCACCGTGATCGATGTGGGTTCGGCAACGCCGATCGCATACGATACCGAAACCTCGGCTTTGCGGCAGACGCCGGACGCCACGATGTTCTTCGCGACGTAGCGCGTCATGTAGGATGCCGAGCGGTCCACCTTGGTCGGATCCTTGCCGGAAAAACACCCGCCGCCGTGATGGCCGACACCGCCGTACGTATCGACCATTATCTTGCGGCCCGTGACTCCCGTATCGCCCTGGGGCCCGCCCACAACAAAACGGCCGGTCGGATTGACCAATATCTTCGTCTTGTCATCGATCAATTCGGCCGGAATGATCTCCTCGATGACGAGTTTTTTCAAATCCGCATGGATCTGCTCGTTGCGGACATCGGGGTGGTGCTGCGCCGAGAGGATCGCGGTATCCATCCTGAACGGCCGGCCATTCCGGTACTCGACCGTCAGCTGCGATTTTCCATCGGGATGCAGGTAACCGAGTATATTCGTTTTTCTGACCTCGGCGAGGCGTCGAACGAGCCGGTGGGCGAGGACGATCGGCAGGGGCATGAGTTGCGGCGTTTCGTCCGTCGCGTAACCGTACATCATGCCCTGGTCGCCGGCGCCGCCGATATTAACCCCTAGGGCAATATCGCTCGACTGTTCCTGGATCGCCGAGATGACCGCGCACGTATGAGCATCGATGCCCATGTCCACATCGGTATAACCGACATCATAGAGCAAGGCCCGGACTATTCCAGGGATGTCAACATAGCAGTCCGTTGAGATCTCGCCGGCGACAAAGATCATGCCCCGCGTGGCCAGAGTCTCGCAGGCAACGCGTCCGAGGGGATCCCTTTCCAGGATCGCATCGAGGATCGCATCCGAAACCTGATCGCAGATCTTATCCGGGTGTCCTTCGGTAACTGACTCAGAAGTAATGAAGTAATCTTCCATATAACTCCTTTTCTCATTATTATAAACAAATCAGCCCGTAAATCAAGTTTCTCCTGCTCGCAAGTACGCCCGGTTGACAGCCGAATTAGATTATATATAATTCGCCTCAAGCCCGGAGGTGAAATGAACTGCCTGTTGATGGCGATCGCACTATTTGCCGGCGTTACTGGCAAGATCCAGGGTTACGTGTCTGATGAGGCCACACATGAACCCGTTGCTTTCGCCAATGTCACGGTCCTGGGGACCGAGCTGGGCGCGGCGACCGATTTCGAAGGGAATTTCTTCATCCTCAACGTGCCGGCCGGAACCTATACGGTCGAAGTATCATTCATCGGGTATCAAACCAAGAACGTCTCGAACGTTGTCGTCGAATACGCGAAGACGGTACGGCTCGAAGTAAGCCTCAATCCGAGCGCGATCGAACTCTCGGCAGTCACCGTGACCAGCGAACGGCCCGCCGTCTCAAAGGAAATGGTCGGTACGACATATCTGGTACGGAAGGCCGAACTGCCTTACTTGCCGGTCGATTATGCGGTCGAACTCGTTGCTTTTCAGGCGGCGGTCGCGCGCACGGATACGACCCTCCACGTGCGCGGCGGACGGGCGACCGAAGTCCAGTATTTGATCGACAACGTCTCGATAATCGACCCGCAGACCGGCAACGCAGCAATAACGCTTTCCAAGGGTGTGGTTGATGAAGTGATATTCCTGCCCGGCGGTTTCGATGCCGAGTACGGCCGCGCGATGTCCGGCATCATCAACATGATCACGGCCCACCCGGCGAGCACGCTGAAGATGAGAGCCTACGGCAAGACCGAGAAGATCATGCCCGAGTATTATGATTTCGGTTATCAGAACGTCCAGTCGTCCGTGCATCTGCCCGTTTCGCAAGATCTCAAGGGGTTTCTGTCATTCGACGCGATGCTGACCGATGACTGGGATCCCCGGCTCTTCCTGCTGCCCCACAAGCAGCGCCAGGATTATTCCCTGTACGGGAAGTGGCTCTACGCGCCGTCCGGCAAACTGAAGTTCAGCCTCAGCGGCGCAAAATCGAGGAGCCAGTTCGACCGCTACACAACGTTGTGGAAATTCCGGCTGAATAGCTACCGCTCGGACCTGCAGAGCGGCGATATGCAGGCGTTCAACGTAAACTTCCTGCCCGATTCGCGCCGCCTGTTCAACCTGACCCTGAGCCGTCTGCATATGCGCCGGGTGTACGGCGTCCGCGAACCCGGAACCTATGATCTGTTCGACGATTACGTTTTCCGCGACTACCACACTCTGGAGTATCCGGGCATTGGCGTCACGAACCCGTTCGGCGTATATGTAAAGAGACCGTACAGCGCCGGCGATTATCCGGAGTCCCAGGACAAATCATCCGACGTGCTCAAGGCGAATC
>JACUUY010000034.1 GCA_014859085.1 Caldifarciminota bacterium | reverse complement strand
TGACTTCGGCAACAAGATCATACGGCGGCTCGGGCGGGATGTTGTCGATCGAATAACCCGAATCCGGTTCCGAAGCATACCAGACAAACGGATCCTGGGTATGAGCCGTGACCATGAAGACCGAGTAGTGTATGCCATAGGCATTGGAATCGCCCAGCGTCGGCGATACAAAAGTATAGATGGAATCCTGAATTGCCGGCACCGAACCTATCGCGTCCCAACCGTCTAAGATGTCTTCCAGTCCGGCAACAACGAACCCACTCCTTTCTTCACTAGATAAATACCCTCTGGCATCTTCATCGATCCGCCGCCAGATGCCGTATTGGGTAATGGGCATTATACTCCCGGGTTGGTCAAGGAGTGAAGCCGCCCAGGTGATCCTTACCCACCTCCCCTGGTCATTGGGGATATCTGTCACGGTCAGGATCTCAGGCGCACTATCAACTACTCCCGCAATCCTTAAGAGCCAAAAATCATAGTTACCTGCCCCAAATGAGTTTGTACTTCCAATAATCATGTATCCATTATCCGTGGTCTGTTGCACTGACCAACCAGCTTCAGTGCCTGTTCCACCATAGGTCCTGGTCCAGAGGGTATCGCCAAGCGCATCGGTCTTGATAACATAGAAATCATCGCCACCTGCGCCGAACGAATTTGTGTACCCAGCGATAACGTATCCATTGTCTGTCGTCTGTTGCACTGAATAACCGTATTCAGTACCTGTGCCGCCATACGTCCTGGTCCAGAGCGTATCACCAAGCGCATCAGTTTTGATGAGATAAACATCATTGCCACCTGCCCCGAATGAAGTTGTCCGTGCCGCAATAATGTATCCATTATCCGTGGTCTGTTGCACTGAGTAACCATATTCAGTACCTGTTCCACCATAGGTCTTCGTCCAGAGGGTATCGCCAAGCGCATCGGTCTTGATGAAATACACATCATAACCGCCTGCACCGAACGAATTTGTATATCCGGCGATAATATATCCGTTGTCAGTAGTCTGTTGCACTGAGTAACCATATTCAGTACCTGCTCCACCATAGGTCTTAGTCCAGAGGGTATCTCCAAGCGCATCGGTTTTAAGAAGCCAGACATCGTAGCCACCTGCACCGAATGAATTTGTATTTCCGGCAACAATGTATCCATTATCTGTGGTCTGCTGCACCGAGCGACCATGCTCATAACCTGTTCCACCATAGGTCTTAGTCCAGAGGGTATCACCAAGCGCATCGGTCTTGATAAGATAGACATCAGCGAACCCCGCCCCGAACGAACTTGTATATCCAGCAATAATGTAACCATTATCCATAGTCTGTTGCACTGAGTAGGGAATATCAATATCTGTTCCGCCATGGGTTTTGGTCCACAGAGTGTCGCCATTCGTGTCGGTCTTGATAAGATAAACATCGAAGTTTCCTGCACCAAATGAATTTGTCCATCCTGCTATGATGTAACCATTATCCGTAGTCTGTCGCGCTGATTGGGTCCTGTCAGTACCTTCACCACCATAGGTTTTGGCCCAGAGAGTGTCAGGTCCCTGTGCAAGCAAGGTGCTATAGAATAAAAACAATATAACACCCACCTTCGACAAAAAAGCAATCCTCTTCATCTTTCACTCCTGTTTTGTTGTACCAATTGTTGTACCTAAATTGTATCAGTCGAATTGACCAGCTGTCAGCAGGTCAAACCAAAATTCCTTTCTCATCATATGCTGTGCTCGAATCAACGGCTCAATCGACTACGCACATCTGTCCGGTGCGGACTGACCCGGGTGTCGCCACCGCATAGAAATATACCCCGGCCGGCACCTTAGCACCTTGCGAATCCCAGCGATTCCAGAATAGTTGAGTGTGTCCGGCTTTTGGCGCGTAATGAACAGAGGTCTGGACCAGCCGGCCGCTGACATCATATATGCGGAGGGCGAGCGACATCGGTTTTTCCACATCGAAATGGAATATCGTGTGCGTCGTCAAGGGGTTAGGCCGGTTGGACACCTCTGATATACCACACAATGATACAGTCTGAAATCCGTTCTCTCTGATGCCCACCAGATCACTCTCATACCAGACCAAGTCATTCGCTAACCCGCCGGTCGCCAGGACATCGAGATCGCCGTCATCATCGAGATCAACAACCCACAACTTGAATGCGAGATCAAGGAAGTCATCTATGATATGTGGCACAAAGATCCCGCCACCGGTATTTTCATACCACAAAACCATATCCAGGCTGAGGCTGGCGGCCACGATATCAAGCAGGGAATCCCCGTTGATATCAGCCAAGAAAACGGCCCGCGCGCCCGGCAAAATGGCAACCGTATGTCCGGTAAAACTCTGGAACCCGTCATTCTCATACCACTTAACCAAATTGTCCTGGGATCCCGATGCCACGATATCATAATCACCATCGTTATCCAGATCACCGGCAAATACGTCATTTGAACCGTTGAAGAACGGGTCGACGAGGAACAAGGTAAATACCTGGTTGCCGTCGTTCTCGTACCAGCGAACCTGATCACCGAATATCCCGCACGCGACAACATCAAGGTCACCATCCTGGTCAAGATCAATAACATACAGGCCCTGAGCACCTTCCAAATAAGGATCGACAGTATGTCCCGTGAAGTTCTGCAAGCCGTCATTCTCATACCAGTTAACGGCGTTCGTCGTTCCCGACGCAGTCGCAACAACATCGAGATCGCCATCCTGATCAAGGTCGACAACGAGAATATTCCATGCAGTCCCCAGTCCGCTGACGATGGTGTGTGGCGTGAAATTCTGGCTGCCATCATTCTCATACCAGATAATCACACCAGCACCAGAGGCGGCGGCCACTATGTCAACGTCTCCATCCTGGTCAAGATCAACTCCGTAGCAGGAACGCGCCCCGGCCAGAGTGTTATCAACCACACGCATGGTGAAGTTCTGCGCACCGTCGTTCTCATACCAGGCGACTTCATTTGCGGTTGCGCCAGTGGCAACCACGTCGATGTCCCCGTCACCATCCACATCTGCGGTCGCTACACCCGACGCCCAAATGAGATTGCCGCCTATTATATGTTTGGTGAACGACTGGCCATGGACTGGCGCGGTCAGCAGCAATAGACCCAGTCCAAGACCGACCAAGAAACCTACCCGCATCCTTGAATCTTTCACGATCCACCTCCTTTCGAGGGTCACTCCGTGAACTGTTGAAATTCGGTAACGAAATTTGTTCACAATACAACGCAACCGCGTCCTTGTCAAGTGCCCTCAGGGAGATTTCTGCCATGCCCCGAATCGACTTACTGATTTCGGCAAAAATACGTTTACCTTTCAGAAAAAAACGAATATCAAACCATTGTAGTTGCTTGATTTATCAAGCATTTTAGCCCAATGAATCTCCGAAGAGATATGCTCTTCAGGAACAGGTGGGCAACTACAATTATTTGACAATTGATTAATGCCGAAATCAGTAAGTTGAAATTACAACGCTTTAGTCAAAGACCGCGCTAACCCACCCGGGAGATGCAACAGGGACGCAACCGCTCATCCTATTGACAACAAGCACATTTTGATTATAATCATTAACTATGGTTAAGATCAGACTAACAAGAATCGGCAGAAATAAAATACCCATTTACAGGGTTGTTGTCATTGACTCGAAAAAGGCAAGAGATAGTGAGTACATAGAAAAGGTGGGCCATTACGATCCCCGGAAGAAGCAATTGAACCTTGATCGGGGTCGCATCGAGTATTGGATCTCCAAGGGGGCTCAACCGACCAATACAGTGGCTAAGTTGCTTGCAAAAGCAAAAGGAGGTTCATCATGAAGGATCTCATCGAATACGTGGTCAAAGCATTAGTGGATAACCCCGATAAAGTCGTGGTCAAGGAAATTGCCGGTGAAAAAAGCATTATATTTGAATTGAAAGTCGGCGAAGGCGACCTGGGCAAAGTTATCGGTAAGGAAGGCAGAACGGCGAAAGCGATCAGAACGATCATTACTGCGGCAGCAATGAAACAGGGAAAGCGCACGGTATTAGAGATCATCGAATAATGAATTTATCGGTCTCTTCCCTTTTTCACCATCTGCCGGTCATACCAGAATTCTAAAAGCAATTCGTAGCGCATATCATCCATGAAGTTCGATATTGTCTCGATTTTTCCCGAATTCTTTGAGAGCACGTTATCCTGCGGCATGCTGCGCGTGGCGCGGGAAAAGTCCGTCGTCACGATCAATACGGTCAACCCGCGCACGATGACGAGCGACGGCGTGGTCGACGACTATCAGTTCGGCGGCGGTTCCGGCATGGTCTTCAGGCCAGAACCGCTGGCAAGGGCGATCGAATCGGTCAGGACAAAGGAATCGACCCTGATCAATCTCACGCCGAAAGGGCAGCGGCTCACGCAGCAGATGGTTAGGCAACTCGCCGGACACCAGCATATTGTGATCATCTGCGGCCGGTACAAAGGGATCGATGAACGCATCAGCGAGATCTTCCATCCACTGGAGATCAGCGTCGGTGACTACGTTCTCTCGGGCGGTGAGACCGCCGCGCTCGCCCTCATTGAGTCGATCACCAGACTGCTCCCCGGCGTCCTGGGCAACCAGGACTCGGCCGATTCCGATTCTTTTCAAACCGGGCTGCTCGAGGCGCCCATCTACACCCGGCCGCACAGTTTCACGAAGCTGAAGGCACCGGAAGTACTGAGGAGCGGGAACCATGGATGGATCAACGAGTGGCGCCGGAAAAGGTCGATCGAGTTGACCCTCGAGCGCCGGCCCGACTTGCTTGCCAATGCTGTTTTCTCGAAGAAGGATTTTGCGATTCTATTGGAGGTACTGCATGGATAGCATGCCTGATATCAGACCAGGTGATTTGGTAAAAGTATACACGAAGATCAAGGAAGGCGACAAGGAACGCATCGCGCCGTTTCAAGGGGTTGTTATTAAGATCAAAGGCAGCGATATCGGCAAGACCTTTACGGTCCGCAAGGTTTCTGCGGGCATCGGCATCGAGCGGATCTTTCCGGTCCACTCGCCGATGATCGCAAAGATCGAAGTCAAGAAGAAAGGCAAGGTGCGGCGCGCCAAACTGACCTACTTGCGCCAGCGCAAGGGAAAGAAAATGAAGATCAAAGAGGCGACCGTTCCCACTGCCGCCGCATCCGCACCAGTGGCCGGCGATACCGCACCGCCGCCTGACACCGAGGAACCACCCGGTGAAGGCACTACCGGACCAGAGGCTGTGGAGAAAGTATAATCTCATCGCTGGTGTCGATGAAGCGGGCCGCGGCCCGCTTGCCGGCCCGGTCGTCGCCGCGGCCGTAGTTCTACCCAGACACTACCTGCATCCCGGGATCGAGGATTCCAAGAAACTGTCGCCGGCGCGCCGGGACGAACTCTACAATGTAATAATAGGTATGGCGCTCACGTATTCATTCGGCATCGTCGACGCCCGCACGATCGACACGGTCAATATCCTCCAGGCAACAAGGATGGCGATGCGCGAGGCGATCGCGGGATTGAAACCAGCGCCGCAATTCGTGCTGATCGACGGTCAGAGCATTGGCGACCTCCCTTTCCAGTACCAGCCCCTGATCAAGGGAGATACGCTCAGCATATCGATTGCCGCGGCATCGATCCTGGCTAAGGTGCGCCGGGATGCGATCATGTGCGAATACCATAATTCGTACCCCCAGTACTATTTCCAGCGGCACAAGGGCTACCCGACCAAATTGCACCGCGCCTGCATTCAGAAACACGGTTCATGCCCGATCCACCGGATGTCCTTCAGATTGCTGTGAAGCCCAGCAAGACCTCGCTCGGGATCCTGGGTGAGACACTGGCGCGGCGATATCTTGATAAAAAGAAATATAATATCGTTGACCATAATTTCCGCTGCCCGCTCGGTGAGATCGATCTGGTGGTGCGCAAGGACAAGGCATTGCGATTCATCGAGGTGAAATACCGGAGCACGCCGGATTACGGGCTGCCTCAGGAATCGGTCGTCCGGCGCAAGCAGCACCGGATAAGGAACGCGGCGATCGTCTGGCTCAAAAGGCGCCGCCTCCCGCTCGACAGCGAGATCCACTTCGACGTCGTCGCGATAACCAAACAAGCCGGGGAAACGAAGTACGAATACATCGAAGATGCCTTCTGAACAAATTCCAAATCCGAATTTCTAAATCCTAAATAAATCCAAAACACAAAGCACCAATGACCAAAACCGTGTAAGGGCTGGTGGCCCGGCCTTACTTTGTTCCTGTTTGGAACTTGGTATTTTGGATTTTGATATTGTTTCGCCTTGCGGAATAGGATTTCGTGCTTCGGATTTCGGATTTTTTATGGTTGTGTATTGACACTTCTGTGATTCTGACTATTGTCATCAGTGACCGACCAAAACAGGGCTTACCTCTACGCCGGCATCGTCGTCCTCATCTGGTCTACCGTCGCCTCGGCATTCAAGATCGCGCTGAGGTATCTCGATTTCTCACAGATCGTGTTCTATGCGGTGATCGTTTCCATGTTCACGTTCTTGCTCATTCTCGCGCACCAGAAAAAATTCCCCCTGCTCACGAGGTGCACGGCGCGGGACTATGGCCGCTCGGTCCTCCTGGGCTTGCTCAATCCGTTCCTGTACTATCTCGTGCTCCTCAAGGCATACTCGCTGCTCCCTGCCCAGCAGGCCGTGTCTCTGAACTACACCTGGGCAGTTCAACTGGTCATCCTGTCCATCCCCCTGCTCGGCCAGAAGATAGATCTGAAGAGTATTGTCGCGGTCCTGATCAGTTATTTCGGCGTGGTCATCATCGCGACGCGCGGCGATATCGCCACCCTGAAGATATTCAACCTCTCCGGCGTTCTGCTTGCCCTGACCAGCGCCACGATCTGGGCTTTGTTCTGGATCTACAATATCAAGGACCGCCGCGATGAAGTAGTCAAACTCTTCCTCAACTTCGCCTTCGGGCTACTCTTCATTGTAACCTACCTGGTCTTCTTCGGGAATTTGAGATTGCCGTCCCTGCCCGGGCTCTTGGCCGCGGCATACGTCGGTCTCTTTGAGATGGGCATCACTTTTGTCCTCTGGTTGAAAGCGCTGCGTATGTCCCGAACCACGGCCCAGGTCAGCAATCTGGTCTACCTGACGCCGTTCCTGGCGCTTGGCTTCATTAGCATCGCGGTCGGCGAGAGAATTCTCTTCTCGACCGTGGCCGGGCTAGGCTTCATTGTCGGCGGCATCGCTCTCCAAAGGTATCCCGCGCAGCAGAAAACACCGCAGTTCCCGCGGCGCCTGCGCCGGAACAGAACAGCATCGCCCTCGCTTCACGGCTATTGACAGCCGGGCTCATTTGTCTTATATTGCACACAGATAATAGAGGAGTCGGGTAGATGGAGTTGAATGTAAAGATACTTGCCGCGGCACTGGCCGCCACGATCAATCTTATCCTGGTTGTTCTTGTTTCACTGCGCAACCGGCGGCATATTGTATTCCGGTCATTCATCCTGGTCAGTTTTTGCCTCCTGTTCTGGAACCTGCGCGTGATAATCTCCGGGCTGTCAGAACCGGCGGGCATGGATTCTATCTACGCGATTGTCATTACCCAGATCTTCTACCCCATGGTTACTGCCTGTCTCTATATCTTGCCGGTGGCAACGCTGCAGTTCACGGTATCCATAGTCGCCCTTGATTCGAGACTGATGAGCAGCATCGTAAAAACAGCCTACGTTGCCGCGCTCGTTATGTCGTTGATCTTCGCATCGGGTGTTTTCTCCTCATGGCTCTACGATCGCCTGCTCTGGCTGTTCATTCTGCCGTTGTTCACGCTCTCGCTATTTCTGCTGGGACGGGCATTCGTGCGCTCGCGCCGACCCCTGGAGAAGACGAGGTTCGGCCTGCTTTTCGTCGGCGGCACAGTCGGTGTGACCGGTGCGATCACCGAGGACATCCTGATCGCCACGGGCGTCAATATCGGCGGGCTCGGCAACATCGCCAATGCCGTTTACTCGATCATCGTGGCAACATGCCTCCTGCGGCACCGGCTCTTCGATGTCATGGTAACAACAAGACGCGCGGCGGGGATCGTGATTTCAGCATCGCTCCTGATCTTTGTCTCATATCTCATTGCACAAATATTCAATTTTACGGACATGATGCCCTACGGTCACATTCTGGTCACGGTTCTGCTCCTTGTCATGCTGGGACATAAGATCATTCCGCATACCGAGAGAATTCTCTTCAGGGGAACTGGTTCCTTGTATCAGACGATCGATGGCATACGCCGTTCACTCGATCGAACCAGCAATGCGCATGACCTGTTGAAGATCACGGCAGAAATGGCAATGGATATGATCGGGACCGCCGCATGTCTCTGCGCGGCCCGCGACGAAATTTCCAGACAATTCACCCGGCACTATTCATCGGACGCGAGAGGTGAAGATGCCATTCAGTCGAAAGCGTTCGACGATTTGATCCAGTGGATGGACCGGCACCGAAGCGATGAACCGCTGGTCTATGACGAATTATGCCATCGTCTGCGTTTCGATTACCCGACCAGTGCACGCAGAGAGATTACCGCGCGGATCATCAGCGACATACAGGTGATCGGCTATGAGGTGTATGCGCCGCTCTCGATTGATAATGAACTTCATGGCATCATGTGCCTGGCCAATAAAACGAACGGCTATGCGTTCACCGAACGTGATATACGTGTGTTGAAGATCATAGCCTACAACTGCGCCCTGCAACTACAGCATCTCAATCTGTCCGAACGGATCCGTCAGCTGGAGACCCTCGCCGCCCTGGGCGAAATGGCGGCCTGCATCGCCCACGAGGTTAGGAACCCGCTGGCCGTGATCCGCTCATCGGCGCAATTGGCGCAATCCAGGCACCGGGATAGATCAGCGTTGTCCATGATTATCGACGAATGTGATCGGCTCAATCGCGTCGTTACAAAAATGCTGGACTTCACGAAGACACCCCGCCCCGACCCGCGCCGGATAGATATCCAGAGCGAGATCAGAACATTGGCGGGCGACATTGTCAATTCCTGCGCACAACAGCAGATACAGCTCCGCGTTGAATGCCCGGCGGATCTCCCGGCCGTCGTGTTCGATCCGGACCATTTGAAACAGATAATCACCAACCTGCTGTTGAATGCGATCGAAGCCACGGACGGACCGGGCATGATCGAGATATCCCTTTCACGAAGTGACCGCATGATCCGACTGGTGATTCATGACAGCGGTTCCGGGGTTCGCCGCAAAGACCTGGGCAACATCTTCAAACCTTTCCACACAACAAAACTCGGAGGATCGGGCCTCGGCCTGCCGATCACGCGGCGGCTCCTGGAACTGAACAACGGAACGATTGAAATAAGGCCGCGGCACGGCAAAGGATGCTCGGTCATCCTGCGATTACCCGCATGGAGCGACGAACATGAATGAGGAATGGATTCTCGTCGTCGATGATGAAGAGAACATGCGCCAGATCCTCGCGCGGCTGCTTGGTACGGCCGGCTACCATGTGCTGACCGCCGCAAGTGCGGAAGAGGCAATAAGGACATTCAGCAAGCGCCGCTTCGCCCTGGTGATAACCGACCTTGTCATGCCCGGCACTGACGGCCTGGGACTTCTTGCCGCGCTGAAAGAACTCGATTCCTCGATACCCGTCGTCATGGTCACCGCATACGGAACCGTCGAGACGGCTGTAGCCGCTATGAAAAAGGGCGCATATGACTATGTACTCAAGCCCTTTGACAATAACGAGATATTATTCGCGGTCAGGAAGGCGATCTCATCGAACAAAGACCGCAACATCAAATTGTACCGCAGCATTCCTGGCAACCTTCTGATCGGCACCAGCGAAAAAATGGCGCGTATCTATGAGGTGATCGACAAGATCGCCGACAGCATGGGCACGGTACTGATCCGCGGCGAAACCGGCACGGGCAAAGAGCTGGTCGCACGTGAGATCCACCGGCGCAGTTCACGGCGCGCGGGTCCGTTCATCTGCGTCAACTGCGCGGCGCTCCCCGATACCCTGCTCGAATCAGAACTATTCGGCTATGAAAAAGGCGCCTTTACCGGAGCGGTCAATTCCAAGCCGGGCCGGTTTGAATTTGCCCGGGACGGGACGATCTTCCTCGATGAGATCGGTGATATGAGCCTGCTCATGCAGACCAAACTGTTGAGGATTCTGCAGGACAAAACGGTTACCCGGTTGGGCGGGACCAGGGCCGTCGAGATCGATGTCCGCATCATTGCAGCAACGAACAAAGACATTGAACGCGCCCGTCATGACAAAGAATTCAGACAGGATCTGTACTACCGGATAAATGTCCTGAACCTCAGCGTACCGCCGCTGCGCGAGCATAAAGAAGACATACCGGATATTGCCCGGTACTTTGTCGAGTATTACTCGAAACGAAACAACCGGCCGGTCAAGACGATCCCACCGGACGGCATGAACCGGCTACTTGCCTACGACTGGCCCGGCAACGTGCGGGAACTCGAGAATGTCATTGAGCGCGCGGTCATAATGTCGGTGCGGGACAAAATAGAGGCCGAAGATCTCGGATTCCACGGATCCGGAAGCGGCGAGCCGAACGATCTCAAGGATGCGGTGCGCTCGACCACGGCCGAGATCGAAAAGCAGGCGATCATCAGCGCCCTGAAAGAATGTGGTGGCAACCGGAGCAAAGCCGCGAGGAAGTTGGGCATCTCAAGGCGCACAATAATCAACAAAATAGCACAATATGGAATAGTATAGACCGTCTGGCGCGACCGCACACCAGGGCCGTCAGTGTGCAGCGCGCTGCACACGCGGCAACATCAGCTGTGCAGGAACCTGCACAGCACCCCTGCGCTGCTTTAACAGAAACACCCACAATACCGTAGGAAAACCGGGCCGGACCGGATTGCTGCATTCGGGCACCGAAATTGCTATTAGGTAAGTCAGGAGATGCAAGAAATGGCGGTTGGCATACCACAAGCACTCGGTTATCATTATTACAATCCTCTGTGGACGACCTTTTTTCGTGATCTTGGTATCGAGGTCGTCATGAGCGGGCAGACCGACCGCAAAAAGCTTGACCGGGGGATCAACATAGCGCCGGGAGAAACCTGTTTACCCCTGAAATGCTACCTGGGGCACGCGCTCGCGCTCGCCGGCAAGACCGAACGCATACTTGTGCCCCGCCTGGTCTGCCTGCGCACGAAACCGGCGATCAGGTTGGGCTGTCCCAAGATGATCGGCCTGCCGGACATGATAAGGGCGTTGATCCCTGATGCCAGCATCGTGACCGTCAATATCGATCTGAGGCAGCAGAGCGAAGAGGCCTCTTACGCGGCGCTGGCGCGAGAATTGGGCTTCCCGGCGCGGCGCGCGCGCCAGGCTTACGCCCATGGTGTCGATGTCGCAAGGGCGCGTCAAAACGAAAGGATCGCGCTCGCGCGAGCGAGCGTAGAATCGAACGGCCGCCTTAAGATCGGCATGCTGGGCCATGCCTATCTGCTGTACGATGACTTTCTGAATCTCGGTTTGCTTAAGAAGACGCGCGCCACCGGAGCCACGGTCATCAATTGTCGCGAGATTGAAGCCGGGGATATCGACGACGGGCCCGGCGACATCCATCCCCTGAGCTGGTACTTCGAGAATCACGTGCTCTCCGCAGCACGGCGCTTCTGCACCGACGAGCGTATATCGGGCATTGTATATCTTTGCAGTTTTGGCTGCGGTGCCGCATCGATCACCGCCGAAGTCATTGAGAGTGAGATCGGCCGCGGACACCCCGTTCACATGCTGAAGGTCGTGCTCGATGAGCACACCGGCGAAACCGGCATCGCAACCCGTATCGAATCTTTCGTGGACATGCTCAACCTGAGAAGGGAACGAGAGCTGTGAAAGCAGGATTCCAGCACATGGGAAACCTCAACATCGCGCTGGGCGCGCTGCTCAGGCATCTGGGATGCGATGTGGTCCAGGGGCAGAAGCCGAATAAGAGATCACTCGAAATGGGCGTGCGGTACGCGCCGGAACTGGTCTGTCTGCCCTTCAAGGTCACGCTGGGCGACATGTTCGGCGCGCTCGAACGGGGCGCCGACACGCTGCTCTTCATCGGCGGCGGCGACTGGTCTTGCCGGTATGGATACTACGGCCGTATCCAATGTTCCATTCTGCGCCGGCTCGGGTACGAATTCAGGAGCATCTTCGTGGGCAACAAGGACATTAAGTTCGTGGCGTCCGAGATCCTGCGCATGAACTCAGGCAGCTGGACGACCGCGATCAAGAACTGGACGCGCGGCTTCGCGGTCGCCTGGCACAAGTCCAAACTCGTCGACGAGGTGGAATCCCTTGCCCGGCATTTCCGGCCGCACGAGCAGAACAGGGGGGAATGCGCCAGACTCTCCCATAAGTTCTTGAAGAGAATCGATGACGAAGATCGCGTCCTCGCGTTGAGAAAGATGAAAAAAGAGATCCGCGAGGAATTCTGCAGCATAAGAAGGACCGGCCAGCCCGCGCCGCTGCGGATCATGCTGGTCGGTGAGTCCTACTGCGTGATCGAGCCGTTCGTGAATTTCGACATCATTGAAAAACTCGGCGAGCTGGGCGTCCATGCCGAGCCGTTCCTGACCGCCCACCGCTGGCTCTTCTATCACGCGATGAGAATAAATGAAGACCGCGGTTTCCCACGCAAGGAGGCCAGAGCCCTGGCGCAACCCGTGTGGCAGTACAACGCCGGCGGTGAAGACCAGCTGAGCATTGCCTACACGATACGGGCGGCGCAGCAGGGTTTTGACGGCGTCATTCACCTCATGCCCTTCAGCTGCATGCCGGAGACCGCTGCTCTGCCCGTGTTTGAAAGGGTCTGCAGGTTGTACAACATTCCTTTTCTCAATATCTCGCTCGATGAGCACACCGGCGTTGCCGGCGTTTACACGAGGATCGAGGCATTCCTCGATGTGCTATCGCAGCGTCGCGCGCGGCAAGACTCCGTTGAGAATGTTTATCCGCGCAGCCAGAGAGTTGCGATCCAACATCCGTAAAAGGGGGGTCAAAGTGTATCGTCCATTCAGCAGTAAATGTATTATTGTTGCCATGCTTGTCTTATCACCGGCCGCATCCACGATCGCATATCCGTCGGCCGCAGGCGCCGCAGGAATGCTTCAGGGCAGAGGTGAGGGTTACACGATCGGCGGCGATTACAAAACCCACGCATCATTCCGGCCCTGGTTGATTAAGAATGCCGTATCCCAGATCAAGGTTCCGCCCGAACTGAAGAAAAGCGCTGAAGACCCAACCTCACAATCCGAACCATGAACAGGGATCAGCGCATGCCTCTAATGATGCTCTTCACCGTGAGGTTATGACCATGAAATGCTACCTCGGCATCGATGTCGGTTCGATCTCGGCCAAAGGCGTCGTGATCGACGATGACCGCCAGGTCATCTCAGACTGCTACCTGCGGACCCTGGGCAATCCGATCGCCGCGACCAAAGACGTCTTGAGGAATCTCCGGGAAAACCTACCCCCAAGGTTTAGTGTCCGGGGCTCGGCAACGACCGGCTCGGCACGCCGGCTGGCCGGGATTATGATCAACGCCGATATCGTCAAGAACGAGATCATCGCCCACGCCGTGGCCGCCTGCCATCGGTACAAGGGGGTTCAGACGATCATCGAGATCGGGGGGCAGGATTCGAAACTGATCATAATCCGGGATTCGATCCCGGTGGATTTCGCCATGAACACGGTCTGCGCTGCCGGGACCGGCTCGTTCCTTGACCATCAGGCAATCCGGCTCGGCCTGCCTATCGAGGAGTTCGGCAAACTGGCGCTCAAGGCGGACAACCCGGTCCATATTGCATCGCGCTGCACCGTGTTCGCCGAGAGCGACATGATCCACAAGACGCAGCTCGGCATCGAACGGAACGACATCGTCGCCGGACTATGCGAAGCGATCGTCCGCAATTATCTCAATGTCCTGGCCAAGGGCAAAGAGATGAAGTCGTTGATCCTGTTCCAGGGTGGCGTGGCCGCCAACACGGGTGTGAAGGTGGCTTTTGAGAAAGCACTCGGCATGCGTATCGAGGTGCCGGAGTACTTCCTGGTCATGGGCGCGATCGGAGCCGCACTACTGGCACGGTTCCAGATGCAGGGACCGAGCAAGTTCATCGGGTTCGACCGCAGCGTCGACCAGGAATTCCAATCCCGCGGCTTTGAGTGCCCTGACTGTCCGAACCAGTGCGAGATCGTCGAAGCGGTCCGGGACGGCGAGGTCGTGGCGCGTTACGGCAGCCGCTGCGGCAAGTGGGAGTAGTCTGTCAATTGTAGATATCCATCATCAGGCGACTCCTGTACCTACCTGCCGCACCGGTTACCACCAATGCTACACCGTCATTGACAAACAGTCCAGTAACGCTAACATTGTCCAGGAGGTAATATGCCGAATATCGCATTACTTTTGGTTTGTTTATCCGGTTACGGCACATTCTCGATCGTTGCAATGGATCCACAGACCGGCGAGTACGGCGTGGCCGTGGCATCGCGCGTCCTCGACGTGGGGTACATAGTCCCCTGGGTCAAAGCCAACGTCGGCGCGGTTGCAACCCAGGCGTATTCGAACCCGTATTTCGGACCGTGGGCCCTCGACGAGCTCGCTGCCGGAAAAACGGCGGCCGAAGCGCTCCGCGCGGTTTTAGAAAAAGACACCATGCCTGAAGACCGCCAGATCGGTATCGTCGACCGGGATGGCCGGTCTGCATCCCACACCGGCAAAAACACAACGTTCTGGGCCGGCCACAGGAACGCACCCTGCGTTGCAGTACAGGGCAATATTCTGACCGGACCCGAGGTCGTGGACAGCATGTTCGCGGTATTCCAGCGTACCCAGGGATCGCTCGCCGAAAGATTGATATCCGCGCTCGAAGCGGGCGAAAAAGCCGGCGGCGATTCCCGTGGCAAGCAGTCTGCTTCGCTCCTGATCATGCTGGAACGCGGCGGTTATCTCGGGGTCGATGACCGGCTCGTCGATCTTAAGGTCGTCGACAGCCCGGAACCGGTCCAGGAACTGCGGCGCCAGTATGAATTGTGGCAGTATGCCTTCATGGCGCCGGCATATCTGCGCCTGGCCGGCGAATTCAAAGACAAAGAAGAAGCATTCCTCAACATGACCCATGCGCTCCTCACCAAGGCGCTCCAAAGCGACCTGCGATCGGCCGAGGTCTACAACAGCCTTGCCTGGGAATTTGCCCTGCTCAAGAAATACCCGGAGCAGACCCTTCAGGCCGCCAGAAAAGCCCACGATCTGGACCCCGAAGACCCCAATATCATGGATACGGTGGCCGAAGCATACTACGCGGCCGGTAATTACGAAGAGGCCGTCCGCTGGGAGACCATGGCGCTAAGAAAGGAACCCGAGAACGCGTTCTTCCTCGGCCAGCTGGAAAAATACCGGAAAGCGCTCGCGGAGCAGAAGTAGCCGGAGCAGGCTTCGGAGGTTCTCTGGCCAGAAACATCGTACGCCCCGTGCATCTCCCCAATTACAGAGACGGCAGCATTGTCAACCTGATGAGCACGATCCTCAATGCCGGCGGAGTGCGCACGCGCTACAAACCATTGCGCATCCTCGACCCTGCGGCCCTGCGAGAAGCGACCAATATTGTCCTGGTGGTCATCGACGGGCTCGGCTACGAATTCCTCAAACGTCACGGCTGCGGGACTGTCCTGCACAAGCACTGGTTGGGCAGGATCACCTCGGTCTTCCCCTCGGCGACCGCGACCGGCATCACGACTTTTGCGACCGGGGCCGCGCCGCAGCAGCACGCGATCACCGGATGGTTCATGTTTCTCAAAGAGCTCGGAACCGTGGTCCGGATCCTGCCTTTCAATCCGCGCTATGGCGGTGCGCCCCTGGATACGACGGGTATCGCGCCGGACTCTTTCATCGGTCATGATACGGTCTTTCAGCAGATCAGCGCGGAAAATTACTGCCTGGCGCCCTCATACCTGTCCGGATCGGCCTACACAAGAGCAACCTCACGCGGCGCCAGTATGGTCAGCTACGATTCGCTCACTGATTGCTTCACCAAGATCGCCGGGATCGCTGGATCCAACCAGGAGAGGAAATTCATCTACGCGTACTGGGCGGAGTTCGACTCGCTCGCTCACGATTTCGGCACCGAGAGCGCCCCGGTGCAGGCGCACTTGAAGGAGATCGACCGCGCGGTTGAGGCGTTTGCCGACTCGATCCAGGGATCGTGCACGACCGTGCTGATAACATCAGACCACGGCCTGGTCAATACGAAGGAAAGTGACCGCATCAATCTGCGGGAACATCCGGAACTGGGCGCGACCCTGACGCTGCCCCTGTGCGGCGAACCCCGAGTTGCGTACTGCTATGTCCATCCGTCCAGGACCGCAAGATTCCGGCAATACGTCAGGACACGGCTCGCCGATTACTGCGACCTCTATGACAGCCGCGACCTCATCAAAGAGAACTTCTTCGGTCTGTATGAACCCAGCGTAAAACTCCCTGACCGGATCGGCGACTATGCTTTGATCATGAAAGAAAACTTCGTGATCAGGGATTTCATGGAGGGCGAGAACGAGCACTTTCTCAGCGCGAACCACGGCGGCGTGAGCAGCAAGGAGATGTACGTACCCCTGATCCGCATGGTTTGTTGATTCACGCACCGGCACCTGTATACTACACTCTTCCCCCGCGCCACTTTGCTGTTTTGCCAATTGGCAAAATCGTTAAAAGATGGGGTTCGATCCGGCAACTGCTTTTTTGCTTATTGCATTCAAGGTCAGGCAAGATGCTGTCCGGATCTTGACGCTGAAGTCCTTTAGTTTACGACAACCAGTTTTCTTGTAATCTCTTCCTGTTCGGTTTTCAGCACGCAGAAGTAGACACCTGCAGCCAATCGGCCGACGTCGATCGCGTGCACACCAGGGACCAGAACGCCGACCGCCTGCTGCATCACGCACCTTCCAGCCACGTCGAAGACCGCCAGGTCTATCTCACTGCGGTAAGTCAATGCCAGCCGGATACTCGGATTGCGCGCCGGGTTGGCGACAAAGGAGAAATCGCTGTACGGGAGGTCCTGGGCGAAATCCTCGACGCCCACGAAGATCTGACAGGCCTTGAGCAGCCAGACGTTGGGATCGACCGCGATCGAAGTGACCGAATCAGGCAGCGTGATCGAAAACGCCTGAGGCGAACCGGCAATATCGACGCTGACGAGCGTATCGCCCGGTCCCGGGAAATCGAGCATGATCTCAACCGGCATGTGGAAGATCGGCGCGTTGGTCTGCGCCTGGTGGATCACGATCGTCGTCTGGTAGTCACTGCCGGCTGGTTCGCACTGCCAGTATACGCGGTATTGCGGATAACCCTGACCATACACCCATTCATCAAAGAACCAGGTCAGGTCAGTGCCGTACGCGGTCGAGAAGACCGCCTTCAGGTCCTCGGTGCTCGCATTGCCATATTCAAACTGATCCCGGTATACAGCGATCGCCGGGTAGTAAGAATCCTCGTCCAGGTAACGCAGCATGTGCATGACCCATGATGCCTTGCAGTACGTATATCCGTAATTGAATAATTCGCTCACCGGCGGATCGTATAAGGGATGCCGCCACGCCTGGTCTGCCTGATAATAGGTCTGCGCCCGGCTCTGCATGAGATTGATGAAATCGGTATGCCCAAACCGGTACCAGATGTAGTTCGCGTCGCTGTAAGTCGCAAAGCCTTCGTTGAGCCAGATATCCCGGAAATCGATACAGGTGACCATGTCACCCCACCACATGTGGGCGAGTTCATGGGCCATGCCGCGTTCCGACTGGTTCAAGAGCCAGGTGCGATGGATCGTCGTTTGTTCCTGGTGTTCCATGCCGCCCCAGGCATAAGGATACACGACATTCTGGCCGTACCGGGAAAACGGGTAACTTCCGTAGAGCGAGTCAAAGAGATACATCGCCGCGGGCATGTACTGGAACGATGTGTGTGAGAATGCCGAATCCTCGGGCCACATGAAATGCCGAATCTCGACCGTATCACCCGAATTGCCGTAATACCAGTCTGACCACTGCGCGTACTTCGACACGCCGAAGTGCATCAGATAAGTCGTGATCGGATAATCCTCCTGCCACGTGTAGGTCTTCGTGTTATTGGGATTGTTTACGATACTGGTCAGTTCGCCGTTCGCGCAGACCACGAAAGTGTCGGGCACCGTAACCTTTATGACACAGCCATAATCCGCCTTGTCATACGGCTCATCATAACAGGGCATCCAGCGCCGCGCATCCCAGGGCTCGCCGAGCGTGTAAGCCAGTCCATGCAGCGTGCTCGAATTGTAATTCTTGGGATAGAAGACGAACCCGGTCTGACTCGAAGTAACGGTCCAGGAACCATGATAGGCCACTTCGATGTCAAATGAATCGCCGCTGTTATAAGTCTGCGGCGAATTCACCACGAGCGATTCGCCCGCGGCTGAAAAAGTCGCGGTGACACCGTCCACCTTGACCGAGTCGATCGTCAGCGTGTAACTGTGCAGCACAAGCGTGTTTAGACCGTTCTCCTGGCTGCGGCATGTTATCCGGTTCACGCCCTGCATGCTCCGGCCGGTCATGGGCACGAAAACATCGAGTTCGTATTTCAGCACGTCGTAGGCGTGGATCGACTCGGCGCGCGCCTCGTAATAACGCGATGGCTCCGGATAAAATGTTTTTGCTTCCAGGTCTTCACTGCCCCACTGGCAGATAATGCACATCAAAAACAACATGCTGCCTCCTTATGTTCAGGAAAATTGGATGATGTATTTCTACAGCAAGTATATATGACTATAACCCGGTGTCAACCCTGCTTCGCAGGTGGATTCCACAGATAAAACACTCGATTACAGTAATGGAAACCAGTGTAGAGAAAGTTAGCGTACCTTCTTTGTCATCGTCCGGCATGCCTTCTTTGTCATCGTCCGGCTGGACCGGACGATCCAGGCAAGCATCAACAGCCTGGATTCCCCGGTCGAACCGGGGAATGACATATAAGAAACATCAGCGTAATCAGCATGTCATCAGCGGCATCAAGAAGGCGGAGCCTTCCTGGATTCCCCGGTTCCTCCTGAGGCGGACAAGCAAGTCGGGGAATGACTTTACTCCGGCTGTAACGGTCTTGAATTTCAATATTGCTCATTGAACCTCATTTGGAATCTGACATGCAGGCCACTCCATGCGGACTATAGGCCATGGTCTCTTGTCGCGCTTCTTGGTTTGTAATTTGATGATTGACTATTGTGATTTGTTTGAAGTTTGAGATTTGGAAATTGGAATTTAGCTTCTGGTCTGTTCTTCGACATTCATCTGCTGCGCAGAAGGTAATCCCGCGGCCAGGATCTGCGATAAGTTGGTTTGTCTATCCCCAGATCCGGTTGATATGCTCGACCGGGAGTTTGGGCGTCGTATGGCTGACCAGAACCATCAGCAGAAATCCCACGATGATCCCG
>JACUUY010000183.1 GCA_014859085.1 Caldifarciminota bacterium | reverse complement strand
CGCATCTGTTGTGTGATGCGACTGCAAAATTGAGCATCCCCCTACGGGGACTTCCAATTATTATCGTCGTTCGACCACCAATGTTGCCCGCGATCCTCGCGCGAAGCGCGCGCGGGAATCCTTAGAATTGTGATTTGGTTGAAAATTTCAGCACTTTTCGGCATTTCCACTCCCCTGGCGTATCCCGTATTTGACAGAAGTTGTGCCATTTTCGGGTTTTACCGAAGGTATTGTCCAGCCTGTGAAACAATTAGATCGTCCATAACGGCAAGAATATTATTTCTCCCTCAGCGACTTTTTTTGTTTCGGCGATATTCTGCGTGAAAACAAAACCGCGCTATGCCGTTTGGTATAGTGTGACGTTTATGCACGGTATGTAATGCCTAAAATACACATTTATGCACAGCCGGGTTATTAGATATGCGTTAACGGTGGATCCGTGGTATTTACAGTCAGATTCTTCAGGATAAGGCAACTTCGGGATATCAAAGATGTTCCCTATTGACATAGAACAAAAAATACATAAAATCGTTCTATGGATAGAACAATCAAAACAATTCTGTTGGAATGGCAGAAGAGAAGGCTGCCGGCGATAATTAGCCGGGATACGAATCTGTTAAACTACATCAAAATCAAACCGGTGAAGATTATTGTCATCACCGGGTTTAGGCGGGTAGGCAAGACCTATGCGGTTTTGCACTTAATCGAGGATTTGCTGATCCGGGAAACCCGCGACGCGGTTGTCTATCTAAATTTCGAAGACGAAAGGATTCCCAATAAGACTGAATTTCTGACGGCTCTTCTGCCCGCAGTCAAACAGCTCTATACCGGCGAGCTGCGATACCTCTTCCTCGATGAAATTCAGGGTATGCCCGCCTGGAGCAAATGGTTACGCAGGATTTATGATACGGAAAATATAAGAATATTCGTCTCGGGATCCTCGTCAAAAATGTCCAGCCGGGAGATACCCACGGAATTAAGGGGAAGATTTCTTGAAATCAAGATTTTCCCGCTGTCATTGAAAGAATTTTTGCACTTCAAACAGCTTGATTTTGATTATAAGACGATTGATTATCTTGCCAAAGACAAAGCAAAATTGCTCAAAGCGCTATCTGAGTATGTTAAATACGGGGGCTTGCCTGAAATCGTCCTTGCGGAAGAGGAGAAGAAATCTGAAATCGCCCATTCCTATTTCCAGACCGTCATACGGCAGGACATAATAGAACGTCATAAGGTAAAAAACGAAGAGGCATTGAAAGCCGCACTGAGGTTGCTTATAAATTCAACAGGTTATTCGATAAGCAAGATCTATAAGACCTTGAAGAGTCTTCATCATGAAATTGGTAAAGCAACGCTCCAGCGGTATATTGCGTACATTGAAAATTCGTATTTCATGGTGAGCCTGCCGATATTTTCCTATAAAATGAAAGACCAGATGCAGTACGCGCGCAAGGTTTATTTCATCGATAACATATTCATCAATTCGATTTCGACAAAATTCTCAGATAACCTGGGGCGGCTTTATGAAAATATGGTGGCAGTCGAGCTGTTGCGCCGGCAGTCGGGAAACCCGGCAATCGAATTGTATTATTGGAAAAATGCTTTGCATGAAGAAGTAGACTTTGTGATAAAGAGAAACACGGCAATCGACCAACTTATCCAGGTCTGTTATGACATCGACGATCCGGATACGAAGAAGCGGGAACTCAGAGCATTGGTCAAGGCAGGCAATGAACTTAAATGTAGAAAGCTTATGGTCATAACTGAAGACCACGAGGGGACTGAAACATTCAAAAAGAAACAAATTCAGTTTGTTCCCTTATGGAAGTGGCTATTGAATAAATAAAGTTGCATGCCGGGCATAATCCTCAATCAATTCAACGATATTACGTTTGAAGGCGATCAGGCTCTTGAGAAAAACAATGACTACTGTAGCTTGTTGGCTGGTGAGGCCATGACGCAGAGCATTAGTGACTGACTTTTTGTCCCTTCCGCAGATAAATCCGAAATCCGCTTCAGGGAGGGACCTGCACGATTGATAATGTATGCGCCCTAATCGTCAGGTTCATGGGGAACGTTTGTGCATCGGTGATTCTTTTAGTTGCCCCGACAACTGTCGGGGGGATCCACTGGATATCGTCAACACGGCGATCGTTGAAGAGTGTTTCGATTTCATGCTTTTGCCTGGCGGTCATCATTTTATTTTATTTCTTTCCTTCCATCTTAGATCATATCCTCGGGGACATACATTAGCGGCATCCGATGTTTATCCCGTTAGAGGAAGCGAGGGAACAAATTTGCGGTGAGTCTTCCCCAAAAAGGGGACAGCTGCTTGCTGCATCCCTGGAACCTCTTCCTTTAGAAAATATACTCTAATGGGATTTAAATATGTTTCGAAAATTCATTGAGATATTGACTTTTTATTGATTTCAGGTAGACTTTATCTATGGAGGTTTGTTATGGATAATATCGAGCTTCATTATATAAGAGGAAACAAAATGCAGCTTATCATCACGCTTAACAGGTTCGTCTTATACCGAATATTTCGATCTAATTTTGATCCTTCGCTCAAAACCAATACATGTGAATATAAGTATGGTGCGCACTGATTTAACTTTCATAACAAATGAAGAAGGCGAAACCTTAAAACAACGTTTTGAGGTTCTAATCAAAGATACTGCTTTCTTTGATTGCCTTGTTGGTTACTTTTATGTGAGTGGTTTTCACGCAATTTACAAGTCCTTAGAAAATACTCAAAAGATACGAATTCTCATTGGCATCAACACGCGCAAGCAAGTCTACGAAACAATTAAGACCGCTCAAGAACCAAGGCAGTCAATCCTCGATTATTCGCATGCCGAAGCCAAACAGGAAATTGAATCTATGGTGGTTCAGGACATGAATGAGTCGGAAGATAATCAACATGTCGACGAAGGCTTACAGAAGTTCATCGAATGGATCAAAACGCAAAAACTTGAAATAAGAGCATACCCATCGCAAAATATTCACGCAAAACTCTACATTATGACCTTTGTTGAAGACGACAGAGATATTGGCCGGGTTATCACCGGTTCAAGTAATTTCACTCAAGCCGGATTGGTAGATAATTTTGAGCTTAATGTTGAATTGAAGAATAGTGCTGATTATGAATATGCAAAGCAGAAGTTTGAAGAATTGTGGAGAGACGCAGTCGACGTTAGTGAAAAATACGTTCACACAATTCAGACTAAGTCATGGTTCAACTCGGATATCATGCCTTATGAGCTTTACCTTAAATTTTTGTATGAGTAA
>JACUUY010000182.1 GCA_014859085.1 Caldifarciminota bacterium | reverse complement strand
CAATTAGTATCTTGCTGATACTCATCGCCCTGCCCTGTTCTGCTCAGATCGAGCGGTGGGTGTTTGTGTATAATGGACCGGGCAACGGATATGATGTGGCAAACTCACTTGTTTATGGTGCGGATGGAAACATTTATGTGGCCGGTTACAGCTGGGGCAGTGAAGGTAATTCTGATATTATTGTAATCAGTCTGAATAAGGATACCGGTGATACCAACTGGGTATTCAGATATAACGGTCCAGGCAATGGTGCGGATGCGGCAAATTCGCTCGTTTATGGTGCGGATGGCAATATTTATGCAGCTGGCTATTGTACCGGCAGTGGGACGGGCAGGGATTTCATCGTGATTGGTTTGAATAAGAATACTGGCGATACCAATTGGGTATATCAGTATAATGGTCCCGGGAACCTCGGAGACGGTGCCTCTTCTGTTGTCTATGGTGCCGATGGTAACATTTACGCTGCCGGTGGTAGCCGAGGTGTAAATACTCTTACCGATTTTATTACAGTAAGCCTTACATCAACAGGCGGTGAGCGCTGGGTATATCGGTATAATGGTCCGGCAGATTCCCTCGATGGTGCGACATCACTGGTCTATGGTGCGGATGGAAACATCTATGCGGCAGGATATAGTGACTGGACGATTGGTGATCTTTACCAAGATTTTCCTCTAGTTGGTTTGAAATCGCCGTGTGGCGAAGAGTGGGATTATGGACACAACTGGCCGGATAATGGTATGGATATGGTTTATTCCGGTGTCTCTGGTGTTGGGTCTCGTTTTAGAAGCCGGGATGTGATTGATTTTACGGTCATCAGTGTGACTGCTGGTGGTGCTGAGCGGTGGGTATATACCGATGCGAAAGGTGTTGCCAATGACATTGTTTATGGCAGTGATGGCAATGTCTATGCGGCGGGGTATTTTAACGACAATGGGTATTATTGGGACATTGGTGTGGTTAGTCTCACATCGTCAGGTAGCGCGCGTTGGACTTACGGCTATAGTGGTCCGCCTGGGTCGTCAGGTGACGATTGGGATGAGGCGTATGCCATTGTCTACGGTCTTGATAGCAATATTTATGTGGCTGGTGTGAGCGACAGCACTGATGCCATAACTCCTACCCCAGATTTTACCGTTATCAGTCTGACACCAGGTGGTGGTGAGAGGTGGGTGTATCGGTATGACGGGGAAGGTGGTGAATCGTATGATTATGCGCATTCATGCTGTTATGCTGCGGATAGTCACATTTACGCGGCAGGGACGAGTTATTGGAGGGAGAAATTCACCGTAATTGATTTAGCATCCACGGGCAGCGAAAGTTGGATATATACCTGGGATGATGTTCCTGGCGAGGAACGGGCGTTGTCTGTCACTGATGGTGCTGATGGCAATATTTATGCTGCCGGGTATACGGGTGGCGATCTTATCGCTATCAGCCTCAACCCTGCCGGTGCGGTTGCGGAGCATCAGTCTCAAACAATAGATAAGAACTTCACTATTTTAACCGGCACTTTCCAGAAAAGAAATCTTACGTTCACGCTAACTCTTTCGGAAGCGAACAATATTTCATTGTCGCTTTATAGCATATCTGGTCAAAAAGTTCAATCCTGGCAGGTATCAGCGCCAAAAGGAAGCTCTCAATACAAAATGGATTTGGGGTCATTAGGTGTAGGTGTCTATATCCTGAGAGCAGAGACTGAAAGAAAAGGTTATTGCGAAAGCAGAAAAGTAATCTTCATAAAGTAGCGAGTAGCAAGAAGGTCGGTGTATGATGAAATTTGTCGTTGTCTTGTTAATAGTGTGTGCAGGAGCAGGGATTACTTTTGCCGAACCTACGGCCCGCACCTATAGTTTTGCGGCTTTTGAGGCATATTTTCATGTTTCCGGCGTGATAGATTCTCTTGCAAAGCATTTTGATCTGGTTTATGCACCAGAGACAATTAGATTCTGGAATCCCAAGTTTCGTGATAGCGCTCAAGTAGAATGGCGCCGGGACAAGCCGCCATTGCTGTTGATGTACAAAGATGCAATGACACTGAAAGGGCCGCGTTATATTGTAGACCCCGAGACTAGTGATACTATTGATATTATTCCTGCCGATTCAACCCGGGGTGGTGGTCATACCGTGGGTGGGTTCTGGCATTTTGATTCAATTCTAAAACAGAATTTCCCATCAGATACCCTGTTCATGTTGGCAACAACAGTTGGTTCTCATCAGACTTCCCACTATGATACCATTGTTATCGGTAATGATACAATTCACCGTGTCCACGCCGGCAGCAATCCCTCTTGGCAGTGGCGCTGGGCAATGGATTACGGCAGAGATGACTGGCAAACCTTTTACGGATGTAGCACCAAGGTGCAGTGCCTGCGCAATTCTCACGATTTATCTTACGACAGCACATATTTTGATGGCGTGTTTATTGACAACCTGCTCATGTGGAGAGGACACTATGGAATGTACCCACTGCAATATCCTGATGAATCCAGTTTTAGGGCTGCGGTCCATTCATTCGCTCAAACCGTGACAGATGAATATCATAATCCCGACTCTCCAGCAAACCACCCCTGTGAGGTTCTTGCGTTAGCAAATCTGAATTATGCCTTCAGCACCCCCAACTATGATTCAATATGGAAAATGTACCTTAACTGTCTAGATGGCGGCCAGGAAGAGACATATTTTGCAGGAGATACATTAGACTTTGATACCTGGCACAAATTCATTCATGAAATTGCCATCGCTGAATCTTTGGGGAAGATGTGCATTGTTAGAAAGGCAGTAAAATGTAATGCTTTAGGCCAACCGCCTTTCAATGTCGGACCGTATAATGATACAAGTATGATATTTGGTTTTGCCAGTTATCTTATGGCTTATGACTCAGTGACATATTTTGGTTTTAGTTCAGATAGTGGCGGTCGTGAATACGCCCATATCTACTGGGCACCGATTTTGGATATTGATCTGGGCAAGCCAATGGAAACCTACAAAATAAATATCAGTGCTGGCGATACTTTTGTTTACCGACATTATGAGGAAGGCTTGGTTTTTGCCAATCCCCGGAAAAACTCGCCATCAACCGCAGGTTTTCCGGGTGATACATTGTATGAACTGGGTCCGCTCTGTGATATAAGGGATACGATCGAGGGGCAGTTCACTCTCAATTATCACAACGGCAAGATCTGTCTGTATCCACCGAACTACTTTCACGGTAGCGGTTTTGAGCCGGATGACCGGTTGTGCTGGGAGGATTATTGTCTTGGCGCGCAGGGGATCACGAATCATGGTGCCAAGCGGGTCTTGGGTGTGCCGCCGAACGGCGTGACGCCGCCGGCCGGTGA
>JACUUY010000181.1 GCA_014859085.1 Caldifarciminota bacterium | reverse complement strand
TATGTTGTTGATCCTCCACGAATTTGAGTATGAATGAAGACATAAGAACGAGTAAACTGGCGCGATCTCCAGGTGTCGAAATCGTATATCGGACTTGACTTCATGGCCGATATGGATATAATTTCGAAAGGAGTAATAAATGATTCTGCTGCTTATCGGTCAAGCTTCAGGCCAGTCCAATCCAATCATGAGTCTGCTGCCGCTGGTCCTTATTTTCGTTGTTTTCTACTTTCTGCTCATACTCCCTCAGCAGAGGAAGCAGAAGCAGCACAGGCAATTGCTTTCGGAATTGCAGAAAGGAGATCGCGTGGCGACCTCATCTGGAATTCACGGTACGATCGTCAACGTGAAGGACGACGCCGTGACCCTGCTCATTGCGGATGGTGTGAAAGTAGAGATGGATAAAGGCCACATCGTGGGTAAACTGAACGCCGGCGGTATTCAACCTGGCAGATAACCTCTGGCCGTTCTCATCAAGGGCAAAGGCGGAGCAAACATTGACAAAACCGGTTCTGACATACCCCGAGCCGATACTAAGAAAGAAGACATCGCCGGTCGAGAAGATCACGGAAGAGATATTCGAGCTGGTCGATACCATGGTGGAGACGATGGCGGCTGAGGACGGCGTCGGCCTGGCCGCGAACCAGGTTGGTTCGGCGCACCGTGTCTTCGTGATCAATACGGCGCCGGGCGACGAGAAAGTAGACCCGGTGGTCTGCATAAATCCGGTCGTTCTGCAGCAAGAGGGGGAGATCGTCGATGAAGAGGGTTGTCTCAGTTTTCCGGGTCTTTATCTGACGATAAACCGTCCGACGAAAGTGCGCGTCTATGCGAGGAATTTGTATAACGAGGGTTTCGTGCTCGAGCTTTCCGGCCTCCTCGCGCGCGCGGCGATGCATGAGGTCGATCACCTGAACGGTGTCTTGTTCATTGATCGTGCCGCCGCGGACGACCAGTCCAAGGTCGAGAAGTATTGCGAGGATGCGGCACGAAACACAGAGGTCGTACGGGATCGATGAAAGTGGTATTCTTCGGCTCGACCGATTTTTCGCTGCCGATCATTCAGAGTATCCACCGCGGGTTCACGATCGCCGGGGTAGTCACGTCCAGGCCCAAGCCGAAAGGGCGGGGTCTGAAGCAATCCATGCCACAGATCGCGGTGTGGGCTCAGGGTGCGGGAATCCCGGTGCACATGCCCGAGGATCCGAACAGCGAAGCCTTCGTGAATGAATTGACGGCGATCGCTCCCGATTTATATGTGTTGTCGGCATACGGTCATATCCTGCGGAAGAAGTTGCTCGATGTTCCGCGGCACGGCGGCATCAATATCCACCCGTCACTGCTGCCGCAGTATCGCGGGGCGGCACCGATCCAGAGGGCGATAATGGCCGGTGAACAGAAGACCGGTATTACTGTTATTTCTATGGACGAGGAGATCGATCACGGAGACATCCTGGCACAGCGATCGATACCGATCGAAATGGATGATACATACGGGTCACTCGCGCGGAAACTTGCCGACCTGGGTGCCCGGATGATCCCCGAGACGCTGCGCGCGGTCGCTTCAGACACCTGCCAGCCGGTCCGGCAGTCCGGTGATGTGTCATACGCGCCCAAACTGAAGAAAGAGGAAATGAAGATTGACTGGCGCGAGGGGGCCCGGATGACATGTAATCGCATCCGCGCGCTATCACCGCACCCTGGCGCGCGCGCGGTCTTTCGGGACAAGGAACTGATAATCACGCGGGCGCAAGTCGTTGATCAGGAATTGCCGCCGGGCGTGCTCCATGTGGAGAACAGAAAACTGTATGTCGGCGCGGGCGAAGGCTCGCTGGTTCTGCTCGAGGTGAAACCCGAGGGCAGGAGGAATATCCCGGTGCTCGATTTCATAAACGGTTATCGTGTACGAAAAGGAGAAACGTTAAGATGACAGCACGTGAAGCTGCGCTGAATGCGCTTTGCGAAGTGGAAGAAGGGAAGAACGTGAAAGATGCCCTGGCGGTAATCTTTGAGAAAGAAGAGATGAAAGATGAAGATCGCCAGATGGCAAACGAATTGTCTTTTGGCACCATACGCCACCGCGAGGAGATAGATCAGATAATCAAGGAGACCCTTACCGGCGATTTCTACTCGCTGAATGCGGCCCTGAAGAACGTACTGCGGATTGCGGTCTACCAGTACCTGTTCTTCGACCGCGTCCCGATATACGCGATCGTCAACGAGGCGGTCAATTTCGGGCGCAACATAAAGGAGAAGGGGTTGATCAATGCCGTGTTGCGGGGTGTGATCAGAAACAAGCGGGTGCAGGTCTTGCGCGAACCGCGCGCCTGGATATTCAGGAAGATAATCGACGCCTACCAGGTGGAAGGGGAAAAGATCATCGAATGCTTCAAGATACGGCCGACGCCCTACATCCGGATCAATTTACTGAAGAACACCGTAGAGGAAGCCAAGGAGCGGTTGCGTCTGAACGGCCTCGAATTCAGGGAGGCAAACTGGTTCCCCGAGTTCAAATCCGTCGATCACCTCAGTCTGATCATAAATAGCACCCTGATGAGAGACGGCTTCATTTCGATCCACGACGAGGCCCAGGGAATGGTATGTCACCTCGTCGATCCGAAACCCGGCGAAAAGATCGTCGACCTTTGCTCGGCACCGGGCAGCAAGGCAACCTATCTTGCCGAGTTGATGAAAAATGAAGGGATGATTGTTGCCGTCGAAACGAGCAACGAGAGATTGCGGCTGGTCGTTGACAACGCATTACGCTTGGGGATCCAGATAATAACGCCGGTCGTGGCCGATGGTCGTTACTACAGGATAGAAGGTGTTGATAAGGTGTTGGTTGACGCGCCTTGCACGAATGCAGGCGTCATTGCCAAACGGCCCGAGGTGAAGGACCGCGTGAACAAGAAGGTAGTGACGAGATTGGCGAAACTCCAGTTTGACCTTCTGACTAATGCCGCCACGATGCTGCGCAAGGGCGGATCATTAATCTACTCGACGTGTAGTATCCTGCCGGATGAGAATGAGGATGTTGTTGCTCTTTTCATCCGGGAAAATCCGAATTTCGTGATAGAACCGGCAAAGAAGTTCACGCCGCTGGGCAACGGGTTTCTCAAGATCCTGCCGTGTGACTTCAACACGGACGGCATCTTTGCCGCGCGATTGAAAAAGACCGCCTGAAATACCCGATTGACCTAACCGAACCAGGAGACCCGAGCGATCACGGTCTCTGGTCCAGGATCAAATAGTATAATCGAAGAATAACCGCCGGCCGGGAAGTTCTCAAGCGGCTCGTGAAAAAACCCCTGATATTCAGAGAATATTACTCATTTCGCGGCGCATCAAACCTGAGTCCTCTTCATTTTTCGCAAAGTGTTGTTAACAATGCTCTTCCAGCGCAT